>NZ_JAMYPT010000026.1:0-65867 GCF_040320505.1 Mesorhizobium sp. M0678
TTTCCTGGCCGGTCCAAGTCCTTAGGTCAAAGCGGGCGTTCTTGCGCCAGGTGCCCTGGTCGCTGCCGTCTTGGACGTCGTGGGTCCGCGCCCCGTCGTAGGATCCAACGTCGCCGACGCCGATGTCGTAGCGGACATAGCCGCCGATGCGCAGGCAGGTCTCGGTGCCGGGGATGTAGAAGTAGCCCGAGCCGTACACGTCGCAGATCTTGACGTATTCAGCCGGTTCCGGCTCGGCGACGGTCACCGCGTCGGCGGCGCGGGCGCCGGAAACTGCGATCAGAGCCGCAGCTGAGCCGAGAAGAAGGCTCTTGATGTTCATAATTGATCTCCATTCAATGATTTGAAAAGGGCGAGGACGTCGATGGACGAACCGCTCCCTGTCCCCACGATCGAAAAAGATGCGCATCGCGATGCATCCTTCCCGGCTCGAACGCTATTCGCTGGGCGAATTAGTGCAAGTTCAAATTCCCTCTGCTATCCATATATAGAAGTATCCGTTGCATTATTGCCACTAAATCTATTGTATTACTTGCACAAATTGAACAACTATACATTTGCACAAATCGCACAATTGGTACATCTGCTTGTGCGCACTTACATAATGCGCGGACAGCCATCGGCATCCGGCCAATTGTCAGATAGATTCAATCAGAGAAACAGCCTGGGCGGCGGATGTAACAACTTCTGTGTTCATACCTTCTCTGAGCAATTCGATAGGGACGCGACCCTTGAGAAGAGGCGAGGGGCTGATCAGCCACAGCCAAGCCAGTCTGGGATCGGAGATCGAGGAAAGGACCTGCCTGATTCCGGGCATAGGCCTGCCGTCGATGAACTGAGCTAGGGGAAATACATGCTTACGGGAGCCTCTCCGAAAGGCAACCACATCATTGTGTTGCTGCCACCAATACAAAGTGGACCGCGGTATTCCAAAACGTCTCTCGAGATGCGTCGACCCCGCAACTGGACCGGCCCATTCTGCAATGCGCGCGCCTTCTCTCGGGCAATCTTTCAGAACCGGATGCCCGAGCGGATGATCGGCTGCCCGTGGTCGCGAAGCGATCTCACCCGCCTGGGCGTTTAGCCGTCGCGCTGCTTCGGCCTCGAGCCTACCAAGAAATTCGGCGGCCACGACGGTCAATTCGTTGGAAGGAGAACCAGAAGGCGCAACAGCAGCCTTGTCACCCTGCTTCGCCTCATCGCATTGGGCAAGAATGCGCTGCACCTCCCTCATGACAAAGCTTGAAAGCTCGGTCTGGCGCTTTTCATCCCCAAGATCACTCGACGCGGACATATCTGGCTTTCCCAATAGCATTCCCTCAGCAAGCCTCCGAAAGAGCGTTGAAGACATGAAGTTGGGGGGACGGCGATGTGTTGCGTTTTCGTATGCGCGCAACCTAGCAGCCGTCTTGCGGCTTCAACTTTTGCCTCTCAATAGAAAAGGGAAGAACATCAATTGACGACCGTCTTGCCCCCACGATCGAAACAGACGCACATCGCAGTGCACGCGGGACGCTATCCGCGATGCTCATTTGTGCAAGTTTAAAGTTTAGCTTGCCAGCTTTATATAATTAGACGTTTCTTTTATGCAACACTTTTCCATTGTTACTTGCACAAATCGAACGTATCGCACATTTCGACGAACTGTACATTCGACAGCGACTTGGATGCTCGAATTTACTGGCGACATACATGCTTCACCGTTGCCGCATCGCATTGGCCAGGTGCACGGCACCTCCTTCATGACAAAGCTTGAAAGCCCGTCCTCGGGACGTTCATTTGCAAGATCACTCGAACCACTCATACGGGCTTCCCGGCAGGCAGAGCAGCTTTTATCCGGTGCCTCAGCGGACTATCTGCAGCCGAAGGACCACGCGCCGCGTCCTCTTCACCACCGACGTGCAGCCCCCCCTGATCACGCCAGTGGTATCGAGATCGAAGGAAGGTGTGGTATTTCGCTCATTGTAGGCACTCGAAGATATCTCCACAGGCCGCATGGGCGTTTGTCCTGCTAGCTGCAAGTATGCGCGACGTGGTGTTCAGTTCGCCAATATAATATTTTGGACGATACCATCGCGTTTGCAGATGGCCTTGTCCAATGGGGAACTGCGGCTGCTTCGACGCTCGCAAGGACGTCCGGAATGAAGCACTCCGCCGCGTCGCGAGTACGACGGACCCGATCGTCTCGCTTTTAAGTGGTGGGACTTGATCTGCTTGATCAGATCTGGTGCGCCTCTTCTGGAACGGCCGCGGCCAGGATATCCTCGGTCCCCGACGACATATGCGCCCGCTTCTGGATAGCGCGTACCCCTTCGCTGAAGTCGCAGAATAGTCTAGCTGCGAGGTACCGAGGATCCAGTTGACCGCTGGAGCAGACCAGGAGACTGATCTTCTTGGAAGGCAAACCGCATCGGCGCCTTTACGCAATTGCTATCCTGGCGGCACTGGGCGACGCCTGCACTCCGGTGAGGTCTGTATAGACGTATCAGCAAAGACGAGCACCTGATGCCCCGAGCCGACCCAGTGCGTTGTTCTAGTAACGGCCAGTTGCAGGCCCATATGGGCGTTCGTGGGTTCCGGCAGCGGTCCAACTCTCGATTTGACAGCCGGAGCTGGTGAGGGATCCCCCGAGGACAGGCGCTTGCCCCGATGAGCGGCTCTGCGGAGGTCCCGCAAATCGTGCACACCAGCGTCGTCGGCGGGCTCGGGGCGACAGAGAAGAACGCTGTCACCGTGACGCCGTCGCGGGGAGAAAAGGGCACTCCTATCGGCCGCATCCTCACCGGGCAGGCTTTCGCCGGGATCGCTGTGGCATTGCAAAATTGTTATACTCTGTTGGCCCCACTGCCGATGCGGCCTCCCACTCGAAACCTCTGAAGGCATCAGGGCGAGAAGGAATGCGACGCTTCTTAAGCGTGTAAACCGGATCGTGCGGATGCGGTGCTCCAATAGGCTGTCGCGGGCCGAACCGTTCTGCTTCAATGACCGCTGGTGGGATCTGCTCCTCGAGCCAATCGTAGACCACTGTCCGTTCGGCAATCCGCCACTCCCCCTCCCTCTTGTGAAACAGATCGCAGTATCGGCCGCAGAGGAGCGCCTGGCGTACTTCTCCGTCGTTGTCCGGTCCGCGTTGCAGCGCGGTGAAATAGCTCTCGACCGCGGCCTCTGCCCGCCGATGAATTCGATCAGGACGTTTGTGATCTTATGGATGTTGCGGGGTCCGCTCTTGAAGACGCCGAGCGCAAACCGGATGAAGCCCTCTGCCGAGCCGCAATTTGCCCGGTGATTGTCATGCGCATCGGGCCAATACGCGCTGCGGAGCGCCGCTTCATCCGCGCGGTCTATTCCGCGGCAGTACCGATAGAGGCAGTCGCGGATCGCCTCGCGGTCGAGTAGTTCGGTAATTTTCGTCTGGTCCATCGGCTCTGTCGCAAATTCTGTGATTGGAAGAGGTGTGTCGCGAACCCCCGCCCTGCCGTTTGCGCCTCATGGGGAACACCTCGGCGCCGGGAATGCCCCCGCGGAGTTGGACGTGGACCGTGCTGGGACAGAGGTCGCGTGCCGTCCTTTCCAGTGCGGCCACATGGTCGACCCCATTCAAGCCCGCCAGACTCTTGGTTGAATGACGTCTGATTCAAAGCGTCAGCGGGTGAGTTCCAGCGCACGTTCAGGACAGGATCGCGCGCCTCGCGATGCACGCAGTTCCTCCCCTTCCGCAACTTCAACGTCACCAGGCAGGATGTAACCCTCGTCATCAAGCTTGAAGATGTCCGGCGCTTGCGCCGCGCATCGCGCGTGACCCTGGCATTTGGCCTTTTGGACGATGATGCGCATGGCGCTGCCTCCATTGTCTGTGCCCCGGCTCGGGGCGGGCCTAGGACCAGTCCAGGATCAAATTTTCGATCCCGAACACATGGCCGCCAGAGGTTATCGGTGCCGTACCCTGCTTGATCCTGAAAGCCGGGATGCGCGCCAGCCACTCCTCCAGGCCAATGACAATCTCCCGCCGGGCAAGGTGTGAGCCAAGGCAACGGTGGGGACCATAGCCAAACGCTGCGTGGCGGTTGTCCTCCCGCTCCAAATCGATCGTGTTGGGGCATTCGAATTCCGCCGGGTCACGATTGGCAATCATCGTGGCGCAGGAAACATAGTCCCCCTTCCGGATCGGCGCGCCTTCGAAGTCGATATCTTTCGTAGCCACGCGGATCAACTGAATGGGCGGATAGGCCCGCAGCAATTCTTCGGTTGCGAGCGGGATGCGGTCCGGTTCGCTCCGCAGCAATTGCTGATCTTTGAGGTTGCGCGCGAGGTACGCCAAGTCAAAGCCTATAGCTGCTGCGACCGTGT
The DNA here is from genome assembly GCF_040320505.1 of Mesorhizobium sp. M0678. Classification (NCBI taxonomy): domain Bacteria; kingdom Pseudomonadati; phylum Pseudomonadota; class Alphaproteobacteria; order Hyphomicrobiales; family Phyllobacteriaceae; genus Mesorhizobium; species Mesorhizobium sp. M0678. The sequence continues at coordinate 4,348 of NZ_JAMYPT010000026.1, forward strand.
CGAGCCCAGCGACGAAGACAAGCACGCCGATGCCGCGGACTTGGGTGTCCGTCAGCCGGCGGCCCTCGACCTGTGCCTGCACGATAAAGGTCATGAAATCGTCAACCGCCTCCTGGCGGCGCATGGCTGCAAGTTCGTCGATGAATGCCACGATCGCCCGGGCAGCCACAGGTCGTTCCTTATCGTCGCCGTGGAGCAGATCTTTCCCCCAGCCGACGAATGTATCGAGTCGGTCATCGGGCAACCCCAGAAAGCGAAGAAAGGTGCTCACCGCGAAAGGAAAGGCAAAATCCTTCATCGCGTCGCAGCTTGTGCCCGATGCGACAATTCTATCGATCAGCATGATCGCTTGCTCGCGGACAGCCGGCTCCAACACCCTCACCCGCTTTGGCGAAAGCAGCGGACTGAGCAGTGAGCGAAAGACGCCATGGGCCGGTGGATCGAGCTCAAGGGGGATCGTCGGCCAGTTTTCACCCAGTATGGAGGAGAAGATGCTGCGATGGCTGGAAAAAGTCTCTGCGTCCTGCAGCACCTTCCGCTGGTCCGCGGCACGGGTGATGACCCAGGTACCCCGGCCATCTTGCGTGTTGTAGCGGGAGTAAAAGATCGGAGGCCCGTCATGTACGCAAGCGACAGCTGCGTGTGGATCCCCGTTGGGTGTTGGTGGCATCCCTGGCGATGTAAACAGGCTGAAGTCCCTCACCATTTCGGGCGGGACATGATCTGGAACGGGGTTGGTCGCCATTTTGTTTTCTCTACATTGGCGTTCATGGCTCGATTGAGATTGCACCGCTGTTCATAAAGTCGATTTCCAGCATCGGCACGTCTCTTGTCGGGCGCCTTCTAGATTCTGTCGCCTGATACAGCCCACCTGCACCAGCGCGGATGAGATCGGTTGCGAAGTCGATCAGAAGGGGCATCTCCGCCGCGCTGCGGTCATGAAGCAAAGCCGCCGCTTATCCCCGTTAGGGTTGAGAGGCTGGTTAATCACCTCTGAGCACCGTGACGCACTGCTGATGCCCTGCTGATCAAATTGTCGAAGCAAGTCGCGTGCCGGATAGGCGTACCCATGGCGCTGCACCAATCAATGCCAGCCTGCACTGGGCCCGCCGCTGATGATCACCTGTCCATAATTCTTAGGACAACGTCCGACAACCGACATCCGTGGTCGGTTTTGTCGTGTCCGCGACATCGGGCTGTTCGGCTTGGCTGCTGCTGCACAGCCTTCCGGTCGACGAGCGAGGAGATCGCTCGCACGGCCCGGATTGAGCAACGACGCGATCCAGCGCAAGGATCGGGTGCGGTCCGACAAGACCCGTCGGCGCTTGCGCGCGATGATCGGAAATATCAACAAGGTCGAGCCGCGCTTCGGTTCGGCCCTGATGGCGTATGCGTTTTATCGCTCGCAGGCGCTGCAAGGATTTTCGGTCAGACGGCGATGCACTCGTGCGCAGCAGTCCGGCCGGCGACGAGCTTGACTGTATCGATGCGGTCAATTCCGGCGTGCACACCTAACCGTCCGTATGCGCTACGACTCGCAGCCGCTGTCGCAACGTGGTGCCGAGTCCTATGGCGGCCGGTTCAATCCGAGGGCCTGTCGGCACTCTACACCTCCCTGTAGGTCGGACCGGGAACACGTGGCAGACTCTCGGCCAGAAACCGCCAGTCGCTGCGCTCGCGTTCTCCTTCCTTGCGCGCGCCGAAGAACTGGATGATCATCTTGCCGTCGGCGCCATAGGCTTCAATGGACGTGACGTGACCGTCCCTCGTCGGCTTGCGCACGGCCCAGACCTCGCGGATGTGATGGGTCCTAAGATGCAGATGGAAGGTCTCGTCGAGCACATTGATCCGCGGCCCTATCTGCTTGACCGACTTGATCGGGCCGGAATGGATCTGGATGCAACCACGATTGCCGACAAAGCACATGATCGGCATCTCGTCTTCGGCCGCCTGTTGGAACAGGGCGCCAACGGCATCATTGTCGAGCTGCCAGGCGTAATCCTCGCCGGCCATACGCATCGCCTGGCAGCGGCTGAGCTTCAGTGTCTTCAACATATCGTAGAACTGATGCACGTCGCTCAGGCGGCTCCAGTGCTCGCGTAGGTCGTCGACCGTGGCGGCTTGGTCCGGACTCACTGCGTTATCGCCCGCCCCGCTCGCCTTGAACGATATGATCGGCTGCTGGTCGGAGGATGCGAGCTTTGCCGCCAGATTCTGATAGGCGTGCAGGTTCGAGGCGGGCCTGAGATGTACTTTGTGCATCGCCTCGCCGGTGGCATCAAAGAATTGCAGGCTGCGGCGGATCTCGGCTCCCTCGCGCTTCTCGACGGCGAAGCCATACGCCCACGCTTTCGGGAAGATGCGCAGGTCGATCTCGTCGCCGAGCACCATGGCATGCGGGTTGCCGGTGACCACTTTGTCGTAGACGCCGATCTTTTGGTGCACGGCACTTTGGTTGCGGGTGACCGCCATCACCTCGCCGACCGCTTCGAGGCCGGTCAGCAGATCATCGACGCGCGGCTCGATGCGCACCGCGCCGTGACCACAATGCGCCGCGACCAATTCGGCTTCCGAAATGCCCAATCGAGCGGCGAGATCATGCTCCCGGATTTTCGGATTGTCTTCGCACGCCCGCCGGATTTCGTCCGGCGACGGTTTCTCGCGCTGGTCCATGTCTTACCCCTGCTTCCACCTACGTGTGAGGATCAGCTGCCCTGCCGGTGAATCTTCAGCCGATCGGGCGCGCCGTAATGCTCGACCCTGATCTGCTGCTGGCCCGTGAACAAAGTGTCGCTGGACAGCGTGCGCACGTCGTCGCACCCGCGCGAAAACCGGGGGTGCTATCGGAGCGGCGAGACCCGAGTGACACGAGCAGGCACATGCCGATGGAATCTCATCGAGCCGGTCGGTGGCCACCGGGCGGTGGTGAGCGATTGTGGGTGTTGTCGCAATCGGCCAATCGGTCATTCGGATGCCACGGGCGGCGCTGCTTCGCCAAACAAAGCGTGTCTGACTCAGTCCTGACATGTTGCTCCCTTGCTTCGCCCCATCGATCGCGAGGGCACCCACGACACGATTGTGGATCGGCAGTCTCTTGCCGCCTCGCCAGAGCTTCAAAAACCGTGCCAATTGCGCCGAAGCAAGCTCAGAAGAAGTCTTCTGTAATGGTCATTGGTTTAATGTGAGTTCAGCCAACAACTCAGGCCCAACATCCCGCGTGGCGGACCCGACAAACCCGACAGTACGTGTCGGTTGGCCGACACCTTCGCAGCAATGGACTCACAAGAACCACCTGAGTGTCAGAGATCCCGCGCTGTGTTGAAACATTTTTTCGCTTTGGCACGGTGCATGCAACGTGATGCGCAAGCAGGTCCCGGACTGAGGAGAATGGAGCCATGATTACGCTCACCGACAACGCTGTTGCCGCCATCAAGACTGCTCTTTCCCGCGCCAGCGAGCCGGCGGAAGGCTTTCGCATCATGGTCCAGGCCGGCGGCTGCGCCGGCTTCAAATACTTAATGGGCCTGGAGAGCGTGTCGCGCGAGGGCGACGCGATCACCGAGACAGATGGGATCAAGCTGTTCGTGGACGCGGGCTCCCAACCGCATGTCGCCGGCATGACCGTCGACTTCCTCACCGGGCTCGAATCTTCCGGCTTTGTCTTCGATAACCCCAACGCGCGCGAGAAGTGCGGCTGCGGCAAGTCCTTCAGTTGATCGCCCGAAGCGCCTGTGCGGGTCCATGAAGCGATTGCCGCCGACGGACTCATTTGCGGCAGAGGAGGCTTATATGGCCGGCACAACAGATGTCCCTGTCCTCAAGAACAAGGCAAGGTCGAAGCCGATCTTGGGACCGGCAATCGCTTCAGGTAGGATGCAAAGAACGTCGCCTCCCGAAACAGTTCGGTTCCTGGTGGCACCCAAGCTGCTGGCGGCCAAATCGCGCCGCTGCGCCAAATTCGGCTTATCGATAACGTTGTCGTGTTCGGGCGTCCTTACCTGCGGGCTGACGGCGGCGACTGCGGACTTGTCCATGTGGACGCCGATCCGGTCTACGTCAAACTCTCGGGCGTCTGCGCCGGCTGCCAGTTCGGGCCCATCATCATCAACGGCATACGCCAGAGGCTCAATGAGGCGGTCGCGCGCTCGCGTCATTCCGGTCAACTGAGGATCGCACATGAAACCTGTCTACCTCGACAACAACGCAACCACACGGGTCGATCCTGAGGTCGTGCAAGCGATGTTGCCGTTCTTTAGGGATCAATTCGGCAACCCTTCGTCGGCGCACGCTCTTGGCGCCTCAGTCAGTGCGGCGGTGAGAAAGGCGCGGAGGCAGTTGCAAGCTCTGATCGGCGCGGAGTTCGACGATGAGATCACCTTCACCTCGGGTGGGACAGAAAGCGACAATGCAGCGCTTCTTTCGGCGCTCGAGGCGACGCCCAACCGAACCGAGATCGTGACGTCCGCGGTCGAGCATCCCGCCGTGCTGACGCTCTGCGCGCATCTTGAGAAGACCCGCCGCGTCAAGGTGCACAGGATCCCGGTGGATTGCCGTGGCCGGCTCGACCTCGACGCCTATATGGCCGCCCTCACCCCACAGGTGGCAATCGTCTCGATAATGTGGGCGAACAATGAGACTGGTGTGATCTTCCCCGTGGCCAGGCTTGCCGAGTTGGCCAAGGAAGTGGGCGCCCTTTTCCATACCGATGCTGTGCAGGCGGTCGGCAAGCTTCCGATGGACCTGAAGTCGACCGCAATCGACATGCTGTCGCTCTCCGGCCACAAGCTGCACGGGCCGAAAGGGATCGGCGCGCTTTTCGTAAAACGTGGCGTCAATTTCCACTCGCTGATCAAGGGGGGCCACCAAGAACACAACCGGCGTGCTGGCACCGAGAATACGCCCGGCATAGTCGGGCTCGGCATGGCTGCCGAACTCGCCTTGAAATTCATGGACGACGAGACCACACGGGTAAAGTCGCTCCGCGACCGTTTAGAGGACGGGATTCTCCAGCGCATCCCAAGCACCTGTGTCACTGGTGATCCCCTGGAACGGTTGCCCAACACCGCAAACATCTCCTTCGAACATGTCGAAAGTGATGGAATTCCACTTCTCCTCAGCCGCGTGGGCATCGCGTGTTCCTCCGGCTCCGCCTGCACCTCCGGCTCGCTGGAACCGAGCCATGTCCTGAGCGCGATGAAAACGCCACACGCGGCAGTCCGCTTCTCCTTGGCGCGGGACAACGGCGAAGCGGACGTCGACCGGGTGCTCGAGGTCATGCCGGCAATCGTGGAGAAGCTGCGTGGCTTTCCCAGTCCTGGGCCCGGTAGGCGAGGCGCCGAAGACGTTCAATCCGGTCTATGCCTGAGCGGCAGCAGAACAGGCTGCCGTTCATGACCCGTCATGTCTTTCTCAACGATACGACCTTGCGCGATGGCGAGCAGGCACCCGGCGTCGCCTTTACGACGACGGAAAAGCTGGAGATCGCCGAGTCTCTTGCGGCGGCCGGCGTCACAGAGATCGAGATCGGCGCGCCGGTCATGGGCGCCGACGAGATCGAAACAATTCGCGCCGTGGTCGCGCGGCGTCTCCCGGTTCGGCTCATGGCCTGGTGCCGGATGACGTCGCTGGATCTCGATGCAGCGATCGAGAGCGGCGTCCACGCCGTGAATCTATCGCTGCCTGCGTCGGACATCCAACTTGCCGCCAAGCTCGGCCTCGATAAGGCGGGAGCGCTCCAGGTCATCGAGCATATGGTGAGGCGCGCAGCCGCCGCCGGCTTCTTCGTCGCGGTGGGCTGCGAGGATGCCTCGCGGGCCAATCGAGATCATCTCGCCCGCGTCATCGAGACGGCTGCACGCGCCGGCGCAAGCCGCGTCAGGCTAGCCGACACAGTCGGCGTTCTCGACCCGTTTTCGACCTTCGAACTTGTCGCCCAGCTCGTGGCGCAGTCTCCAATCGACCTTGAATTTCATGCGCACAACGATCTCGGACTTGCTGCCGCCAACACGCTGGCCGCGATCCGCGCAGGCGCGCGCCATGCCTCCGTCACCGTCCTGGGGCTCGGCGAGCGTGCGGGCAATGCCGCGCTGGAAGAGGTGGCCGCCGCGATGGCGGTCTTCGACGGCGCGGATACCGGCATCGAGCTGACCGCATTGCCCGACCTCGCCGCCCAGGTGGCTTGGGCCGCCCGCCGGCAGACCGCGGCCATTAAGCCGGTCGTCGGCGCCGATGTTTTCACCCACGAATCCGGCATTCACGTGGCAGGGCTGCTGAAGGACTCGCGTACTTATCAGGGGCTCGATCCGGCTCTCGTGGGCCGCTGCCGGCGTATCGTCATCGGCAAGCATTCCGGCGCCACTGCGATTGCCCATGTGCTGAGCGAAAGCGGCCGCGATCTCGACCCGGATCTGGCAGCCGCGATGGTGGCCCGCGTCCGGCGCGAGGCGGCCGAGACCAAATCGACCGTCACTGCAACTCAACTGGTCGAGCTCTACGATGGAATGTGCAGCGAGGCATCCCTCGCGGAGCTGTGCGGGTCCAGGTCAGCCGTGCGCGAGCGCACCGACACCACAGTTTTCCGACCAGGGAGAATGCAATGAATTGTTCCGCTGACAGCCGCCCCATCGATGTCACCGACATCCTCGCACGACTGAAGCGCCTGTCGGCTGCGGAGGAGTTCTTCGCAGTCCTTGGCGTCTCCTATGATCCGAAGGTGCTGAATGTCTCGCGGCTCCATATCATGAAGCGCGTGGGCCAATACCTTGCCGAAGAAGATTTCTCCGGTCTGCCCGACCAGGTGATTGCCGCGCGGGTGCGCGCGACGCTCGAACGCGCTTACGAAGACTTCGCGATTTCCTCGCCGCTCACGCATCGGGTCTTCAAGGTGCTCAAAGACCACGATCCGAACAAACCTGCCACGCCGGGCCGCACCTTTGTCCCGTTCGACTCCGTACTGAAGCGGTTCGGACAGGAATGACCGCGACACGGGTTGCGACGCGACAATGTCGAGAAGCCGACAAATCCGGTCATCACCACGGCGCCCTCAGAAGCAACCAAGCGAAGTTCTAGCAATAGGGGGCAGCGCAAAACAGTTGGCACGAATGATGCGCACCAAAGAGATAACCGCCAAGCCCGCATCCGGACAGGAGCCTAGAGAAACCGCCAATGCACATCGTAATCTGCATCAAGCAGGTGCCGGACTCGGCACAGATAAGGGTCCATCCGGTGACGAACACGATCATGCGCCAGGGTGTTCCGACTATCATCAACCCTTACGACCTGTTCGCCCTCGAAGAAGCCCTCAGACTGCGCGACGCCTATGGTGGCGAAGTCACCGTGCTCACTATGGGTCCGCCCATGGCAGAGGACGCGCTGCGCAAGGCGCTCGGTTACGGCGCCGACCGAGCGGTGCTCTTGACCGACCGCTATTTTGCCGGCTCCGACACGCTGGCTACCTCGTTCGCCCTTTCCCAGGCAATCGCGAAGGTTGGCGAGACGTTCGGCACGCCAGACCTCGTCTTCACCGGCAAGCAGACGATCGATGGCGACACCGCCCAGGTCGGGCCCGGCATCGCCAAGCGCCTCGGACTCCTGCAACTGACCTATGTCGCGAAGATCGCCTCTATTGACCTTGCTGCACGCGAGATCAAGGTCGAGCGCCGCTCCGAAGGCGGCACACAGATGCTGAAGAGCAGGCTCCCTTGCCTGATCACCATGCTGGAAGGCACAAACGAGATCCGCCGGGGCTCGATCCAGGACGCCCTGTGCGCCGCGCGCAGCCAGGTCTTGAAATGGAGTGCGGCCGATGCCGGCATTGAGGATCTCACCAAATGCGGCCTGCGCGGTTCACCGACGGTGGTCAAGCGCGTTTTCGCGCCTCCTGCGCGGGCCGAAAAGGCGGCAAAAATCGACACCGCCGAGATGGCCTTGCGCGATGTCGCTGACGAACTCATCACGGCAATTTTCACCCGCCAGCCGGCATTGGAACATGAGCTCGCCTTCAACGGCGGCGCGTGAGAGGGCAAGGAGCAGACGATGTCGACCGCGAACCGAGAAACCCCTCGCCCTGCCGCCGGCCGTGCCGGCATAAAGAAGGAGCTGCCCGCGCATTTCAAGGACTACCGGCACGTTTGGGTTTTCATCGAGCTCGAACGCGGCCAGGTCCATCCCGTATCATTCGAACTGCTCGGCGAAGGCCGCAAGTTAGCAGACAAGCTTCAGGTCCAGCTTGCGGGCGTCGCGCTTGGAGCGCCGGGAGAGGCCATCGGGAACGCCGTTGCCGAAGCGTTCGCTTATGGCGCCGACCTTGTCTACATCGTCGAGGAGCCGCTGCTCGCCGACTATAGGAACGAGCCTTTCACCAAGGCGATGACGGATCTGGTCGATACCCACAAACCCGAGATCCTTCTTCTCGGTGCCACCACACTCGGCAGGGATCTTGCCGGCTCCGTGGCGACGACCTTGCAGACAGGGCTCACGGCCGACTGCACCGAACTTGATGTGGATACCGACGGTTCGCTCGCCGCCACCCGTCCGACTTTCGGCGGTTCCTTGTTGTGCACGATCTATACGCTCAATTTCCGGCCGCAGATGGCGACAGTGCGACCGAGGGTCATGCCCATGCCGCAGCGGGCGGATAATCCGGTCGGGCGTGTCATCCGGCACAAGCTGTCGGTAGCCGAGGACGAGATCGTTACCAAAGTGCTGGGCTTCCTGCCGGATAGTCAGTCGGCAAAGGCAAATCTTGCCTATGCCGACGTCGTGGTTGCGGGAGGCCTCGGTCTAGGCGCGGCGGAGAACCTGCAGCTTGTGAAGAATCTCGCGCGAGCAATCGGCGCCGAGCACGGCTGTTCGCGCCCGTTGGTCCAGAAGAGCTGGATGCCAGCTGATCGGCAGATCGGCCAAACTGGCAAGACCATCCGGCCGAAGCTTTACATAGCGGCCGGGATTTCCGGCGCCATCCAGCACCGGGTTGGCGTCGAGGGGGCGGATCTCATCGTGGCCATCAACACCGACCCGAACGCGCCGATTTTCGATTTCGCTCACCTCGGGATCGTCACCGACGCGATCCGCTTCCTGCCCGCACTGACGGAAGCCTTCACCCGGCGGCTGTCGCCCCACAGTCGCGATAAGCTTGCGAGCTAAGGGATGGACATGATTGAGGAACAATTCGACGCCATTGTTATTGGGGCTGGCATGTCCGGAAACGCAGCTGCTTACACCATGGCCAGCCACGGCCTGAGGGTGCTGCAGTTGGAGCGGGGTGAATATCCGGGCTCCAAGAATGTCCAGGGTGCCATCATGTACGCGAACATGCTGGAGAAGATCATCCCGGATTTCCGGGACGATGCGCCTCTCGAGCGGCATTTGGTTGAACAGCGGCTTTGGGTGATGGACGACACATCCCATACCGGGATTCACTATCGGTCGGACGACTTCAATGAGGCGAAGCCCAACCGCTACACGATCATTCGTGCCCAGTTCGATAAATGGTTTTCGCGTAAGGTGCGCGAGGCCGGCGCGACGGTTCTGTGCGAGACGACCGTGACGGAACTCATCCGTGACGCCAAGGACAGGGTGATCGGCGTCCGCACAGACCGGGCCGGCGGAGCCATCTACGCGGACGTGGTCGTCCTCGCAGAAGGTGTTTCCGGGCTGCTTGGCACGCGGGCCGGCCTGCGCGAGATGCCGAAGCCGCAAACCGTGGCGCTCGCGGTCAAGGAAATGCATTTCCTGCCCGAAGAGGTCATTGAGGAGCGGTTCGGCCTCAAGGGCGATGAAGGCTGCGTGATCGAGGCGGTGGGCACGACCTCCCGCAGCATGGCCGGGCTCGGCTTCCTCTACACCAACAAGGAGTCGATCTCACTGGGCATTGGCTGCCTCGTCTCCGATTTCGCCGCGATGGTCGAGAGCCCTTACGTCCTCCTCGACGCCTTAAAAAAACATCCTTCGATCCGGCCGCTGATCGCCGGCTCGGAAGTGAAAGAATATTCCGCGCATCTCATTCCCGAAGGCGGCTACAAGGCTATTCCGCAGCTCTTTGGCGACGGTTGGGTCGTGGTCGGCGATGCCGCGCAATTGAACAACGCCATTCACCGCGAGGGTTCGAACCTCGCCATGACCTCTGGCCGCATCGCGGCTGAGGCAATCGTCGAGGTCAAGAGCCGCAACGGTCCTATGACCAAACGGAATCTCGCCCTTTACAAAGCCATGCTGGACAAGTCCTTCGTGGTCAAGGACCTAAGGAAATACAAAGACATGCCGGCCTTGCTCCACACCAATTCCTGCAATTACTTCACGACTTATCCGCGGTTGATGTCGCAAGCCGCGCAGAACTTCATGCGTGTCGACGGCACGCCCAAGATCGAGAAGGAAAAGGCGACCACGGCGGCCTTCATCAAGGCGCGCTCGCGCTGGGGGCTGGTCAGCGACGCGGTCCGCCTTGCATTGGCGTGGCGCTGAGGGGAGACGAAATGACGATCGCAGTGACGAAGTCACGTGTCGAGGACAAGCTTTACCAGAACCGCTACTTGGTGGATTCCGGCCGTCCGCATATCAAAGTGCTACCGCACGAGAGGCCAAGCGCGAACTTGCTTGCGCTGACCCACGTCTGCCCGGCGAAATGTTATGAGTTGAACGACAAAGGTCAAGTGGAGATCACCGCCGACGGCTGCATGGAGTGCGGCACCTGCCGGATTTTGTGCGAGACCAGTGGCGAGATCGAGTGGAACTATCCACGCGGCGGCTTCGGAGTGCTCTTCAAATTCGGATGACCGACGCACGCACCGTATCAACAGGGTCAATCTTGGTACACCTGAGGAACAGGGTCAATCTTGGTACACCTGAGGTCGGGACCAAGGCCAAGTCTATCTTTGCTAGAATGGCCTCGCAACGAAGAGAAGCTCGTGAATACTGTGCTTTCAGAATTGAGATACAAAAGGAGGAGCACTCTGGACGACAACCCCTGAGGTGTTTCCATGGCTCACGTACCGCAAGATCGGGTCGACGAGGTAGCACCTCGGGATACCCGCCCTGAACCGCCCATCAAAAGCATGCCCCAAGCAGATATCGCGCTCAGGGGACTCTACGAGATATCGAAGGTGCTGACCGCCCCCAGCGAGCTGGAGATTACGCTCGCCAATGTCGTGAACATCCTGCCTTCGTTTCTGCAGATGCGTCACGGAGCAATCGTCGTCCTGGACGCTGAAGGAGAGCCGGAGATTGCCGCAACTGCCGGCAATACCCACGCACCTCAATCAGGCACTCGCCGCGTCATACCACAGGCCGTAACAGATCAAATCGTCGCTACGGGGACGCCGCTCTTCATCCCGGACGTCCGCAAGTCCCAACTATTTCAGGCTGACCTTCAAACGTCTTCGAGCAGCGGCACCATCCCAATTGCCTTTATCGGTATCCCGCTAAAGGCTGATCATAAGATCCTTGGGACATTGTCGATCGACCGCGCCGGAGACGGCGCCACCGACTTTCGCGACGACGAGGACACATACTTCCTGACGATGGTCGCCAACCTTGTCGGCCGGACCATCCGTCTCCATCGCATCCTGAGTACAGATCGTCAGCGGTCTGTCCATGAGCAATGGAGACCGGAGAAATCGCCCAACGAGGGTAGGACCTACGACCCTGCCCGGCATGCGGATGTCAAAATCGACGGGATCATCGGGGAAAGCCCCGCACTCAAGCAGGTGCTCGAAACCGTCTCGGTCGTAGCAGGGACCAATTCCACCGTGCTACTGCGGGGTGAAAGCGGCACCGGCAAGGAATTCTTTGCGCAAGCCATCCATAAGCTCTCACGTCGGAGGAAGAAGTCTTTCGTCAAATTGAACTGCGCCGCACTGTCTGAAAGCGTTCTGGAGTCAGAACTGTTTGGGCATGAAAAGGGCGCTTTCACGGGTGCTATCTCCCAGCGCGCCGGTCGTTTTGAATTGGCAAATGAGGGAACGCTGCTACTTGATGAAATCGGCGAGATTTCGCCGGCCTTTCAAGCCAAGCTGTTGCGTGTCTTGCAGGAAGGCGAGTTGGAGCGAGTCGGCGGCACCAAAACGCTACAGGTCGACGTGCGCCTCATATGCGCCACCAACAAGGACCTCGAGACGGCCGTCATAAAAGGGGAGTTCAGGGCCGACCTTTATTACCGCATCAATGTGGGGCCAATTATCCTGCCTCCGCTCAGAGAGCGACCCGGCGATATTCCACGCCTTGCGAACGCGTTCCTCAACCGATTCAACAAGGAGAACGATCGCGCACTTGCCTTCGCGCCGTCGGCGCTTGACCTGATCTCGCAATGCTACTTCCCTGGTAACGTCCGCGAGCTGGAGAACTGCGTCCAAAGGACGGCCACACTTGCGCGTTCAAGGACGATCACGCCATCCGATTTCGCCTGTAAGAAGAGCCAGTGCCTTTCCTGGCTCCTCTGGAAGCGAGCCGACCGCTCGAATGGCGGCAATGCCATCGACGATCTCGCACGGTTCAACGAAGTGCCGGTCGGATTGCGGCTGCCGGCCAGTCGCATCGGTGCCTCCGCAGGCAAGGTATCTCCCCTTGCGGCGGGCGATCCGAACGATCCCGCTTGTCCCCCGCGTCTGACGGAACGCGACCGGCTGATCGACGCGATGGACAAGGCCGGTTGGGTTCAGGCCAGGGCGGCTCGTATCCTCGGCCTCACGCCGCGGCAAATCGGCTACGCGCTGCGCCGGCATGGTATCGAGGTGAAGAAATTCTAGACGTTGTGATGACGTCAAACGTAAGCCCGGAGTAGTCTCCCTCACACTCTGCGCGCCCAAGGCTGGTAGCCTTCGCGACCCGATTTGCTTGTCCACTGTCGGAAGCCCGACAAAGGTGTGTCGGAGCAATCCACGGAATCCGACACGAAAGCCAATTCGTGAACCAAAACCGCTCTTTGAGCTGGCATAGCTCTTGCGGTTTGAACTGCGACTTCACCCAGCAACGGAGCCGTTCGATGTCCGCACCGGCAATTTCGCTTGAGAGCCTCAGCACGACATTCGATGACCAGTTGCTTGCCACCGTGAAAGCCGGTGGCTGCGCGACTTCGTCCTGCGGCTCGTCGATAAAGCCGGACGACACGGATCCGGCTGTCTGGGACAAGATCAAGGATCACCCCTGCTTTTCAGAAGAGGCGCATCACTATTTCGCGCGCATGCACGTCGCGGTCGCGCCCGGCTGCAATATCCAGTGCAACTACTGCAATCGCAAATATGACTGCGCCAACGAAAGCCGGCCTGGGGTGGTCTCCGAAAAGCTGACGCCCGACCAGGCGCTACGCAAGGTGGTCGCGGTCGCCAACGAGGTGCCGCAGCTTTCCGTGCTCGGCATCGCCGGACCGGGCGATGCCTGTTACGACTGGAAGAAGACGAAGGCAACGTTCGAACGAGTCGCCAGGGAAATCCCAGACATCAAGTTTTGCATCTCCACGAATGGGCTCGCGCTGCCGGACCATGTCGAGGAGCTTGCCGACATGAATGTCGATCACGTGACGATCACCATCAACATGGTCGACCCTGAGGTCGGTGCAAAGATCTATCCTTGGATCTTTTACGACCATCGCCGCTACGTCGGCATCGAAGCCGCCCGGATCCTGCACGAGCGGCAGATGTTGGGCCTGGAGATGCTGACCGCGCGCGGCATCCTCACCAAAATCAATTCGGTGATGATCCCCGGCGTGAACGATGAGCATCTGATCGAGGTGAATAGATGGGTCAAGGAGCGAGGCGCGTTCCTGCACAACCTCATGCCGCTGATTTCGGACCCGGCGCACGGCACGCACTACGGACTGAGCGGGCAACGCGGCCCAAACGCAATGGAGATGAAGGCTCTTCAGGATCGTGTCGAAGGCGGCGCCCAGTTGATGCGCCACTGCCGGCAGTGCCGGGCAGATGCCGTCGGCCTGCTCGGTGAGGATCGTGGCCAGGAATTCACACTCGACCGGATTCCCGGCGAGGTCACCTACGATGCCAGCAATCGCAAGGCCTATCGGGAGCTGGTCGCGGAGGAGCGCCGTGATCACGTGGCGGCTAGGAGAGAAGCGATCGGATTGGTCAAGGCAGCGAGCCCCGGCAAGTCCCTTCTCTTCGCGGTGGCGACCAAGGGCGGCGGCCGCGTCAATGAACATTTCGGCCATGCGAAGGAATTCCAGGTTTATCAAGCCTCGCCGAGAGGGATCAGTTTTGTCGGGCATCGGAAGGTGGAGCAGTATTGCCTCGGCGGCTGGGGCGGAGAAGCCGCCCTCGATGGCGTCATCGCAGCGCTTGAAGGCATAGATATCGTGCTGTGTGCCAAGATCGGAAATTGCCCGCAGGATCAGCTTGCGGACGCTGGAATCCGAGCCACCGACGCTTATGCCCATGACTATATCGAGACCGCAATCAGCTCGATTTACGCCGCCACGTGTGGGACCCCCGCACTCGCGGCGACGGCCTGAGTTGTCTCATCCATTCGGACCAGGAGTTAAAATGGCTTTCAAGATCATCGCATCCCAATGCACCCAATGCGGCGCCTGCGAATTCGAATGTCCCTCCGGCGCGATCAAGTTCAAAGGCGAGAGCTACGTGATCGAGCCGCACAAGTGCACCGAGTGCGAGGGGGTCTTCGATGCGCAGCAATGTGCCTCGGTATGCCCGGTGCCGAAGACCTGCGTTCCTGCGTGACGGACATTGGGCTGCCGACATGGTCGGGGATGCCTTCGCAGGACGCCTGGAACGCCTTTGTTCACGATCTGCAGCCTCAAGAGAAATCAGGGAACGGACATGTCGCTCGGACGCGAAGAGGAGGTCGAAATCCGCAGGCCTCCACGATTCATGCCGGGAGAGCGGGTACGTGCCACTCGCCACATAAAAAATGACGGCACCTATCCTGGCAGGGAGATCGGCGAAAATCTCGTGCGGAAGGGCGACGAGGGATATGTGCGCGACATTGGCACCTTTCTCCAGCAGTTCTTCATCTATGCGGTCGAATGGATCGACCGTGGCACCGTCGTCGGCATGCGAGCGCGTGAACTGATGAGCCTCGACAAAGCCGAGGCGCCCTGCAGTGCTGAAAGCAATACCAATGAAGGGACGGCCAGATGAAAGTCATGATCCGCAGGACCGATGCTGGCTTGTCGGCGTATGTCCCGAAGAAGGACCTCGAAGAGCCGATCATCAAGCTCGAGAAGGAAGAGTTGTGGGGCGGAACTGTGACGCTCAGGAACGGGTGGCGGCTCCTCCTACCCGATCTTCCACGGGATACGCGTCTGCCGATCACCGTCGAGGCAAAGAAGGTTTCCGAACAGGACTGATGCTGCCCCTTGATAGGTGCGTCGCGAGGAACGAGCATGAACACGATCCTGACATCGGGCCACCTCGTCATCGTACGGGACAGTTTTGCCGAAAAGCTGCTTGACCTGGCGAAGGAAGCGCTCGCCGCCGATCAGGTGATCCCCTATCTCGGTCCGGGTCTTCTTGGGTTCAACTGTGCGGAACCGCCTGTGCCGCATACGCCGGAGGTCGTTGCCGCGGCACTCAATGCACGGGCGCCAGCCCCTTCCAGGATCCGCACCAATATGTGGTCGGTTGCGCAGTTCATCGAACAGCGCCGGCATCGCCGGACGCTTCAAGCTTGGATGACCGACATATTCGCAGCGCCGGTGGCGCCCACCCTCCTCCACGCCTGGCTCGCAAGGCTGCCGCTCTCCCTCATCGTCGACAGCTGGTACGACGGCGCGATGCGCACGGCTCTCGTAGAGACCGGCCGAACGGACGTCGTTGAGATACAAGGCGTCACGCGGGCGAACGAAATCGGTAACATTTGGACGAAAACCTACGATTTGTCCGGGAGGGAACTCGACCCCCGATCGGGGGCAAAGACGGTTCTCTATACACCTCACGGGAGTATTAGGCCGGCGCAAAACTTTCTCGTCGCAGATTCCGACTATGTCGAAGTCCTGACCGAAATCGATATCCAGACACCGATCCCAGACGTGGTGAAGGAACGGCGCATCACCCGTGGATTTTTCTTCGTTGGCTGCCGCTTCAACGATCAGATGCTGCGCACCTACGCCAGGCAGATGATGAAGCGCTCCCGAGGTCCACATTCCGCGGTAATGGACGCGGAAACGCTGACCAGAAACGAAGCGCGTTTCCTTGCGGCAAGCGGAATCACGGTGATCGACATGCCAGTAAGTGAAGCCGCGGCTCGGCTTATAGGAACGCGCCCTGCTGCAGGTGGTGGACAGGATTAACAATGGCGGGCCCCTTTGATGATTGGTCCTTCGGCTTGCCTCGAAGGCGCAAAATGCAGTCGGGAATACACCCGTGAGCAGTGATGCTATCGGCAGCGCAACGAATGCTCTGAATTCGTTGACCCATGTGGAAGCGGCGCGCTGGGGCCGGGATTTGAGTACGCTGTTGCGCATCACGCGTATGAATTTGCGGCATCCCTGGCAGGTCGCCTTCGCTATGGGCTCGACGATCATGGCGGCAATCCTCCAGTTGCTCATTCCCCAGCTGCTCGGCCGGGCTGTCGACCAGACCCAGACAGCCATCGGGGGCGGTGTCGCGGGGACCGCGGCAGGACAAGCGCTCTGGATCCCGGCTCTCCTGCTGCTCGCCGTCAGCGCGCTACGCGGCCTTTTCACGATGGCGCAGAACTATTTTGCCGAGGCCGTCGGGCATCATGTCGCGTACGAACTGCGGCTCGCCTACTACGACAAAATCCAGCGTCTCAGCTTTTCCTTTCACGACCGGGTCCATTCAGGCGATCTGATCACCATCGGAATGCTCGATCTCCAAGGCGTGCGGATGTATTTTTCCACCGCGCTCGTTCGCGTGGTCCTGCTCACCATGCTGATCGGGATCGGCGCCTACATGATGATCTCGACCGATCCCATGCTCGGCCTGGTCGCGCTGAGCTTCGTGCCTTTTGTCGCCTGGCGCTCATCGGCCACACAGCTTAGGCTGCGCGCCACCTGGCTCGACCTGCATGAGCGGCTTTCGGTACTAAGCCGCGTGATGGAGGAAAATCTCGCAGGCATCCGCGTGGTCCGCGCTTTTGCGGCTCAAGCCTACGAGATGCTGAAGTTCGACGGCGCTTCCAAGAACGCGCTCGACCTCGCCAACGACCGCGTTGACATCTACGTGCCCAGCACGTCGGCGATGACCTTGTCCTTCTTTTTCGCAATGGGATTGGTGCTCTGGATCGGTGGCAGCAAGCTCGTCGCTGGCGAGATCAGCGTCGGAACGGTGGCGACCTTCCTGACCTTCATGACAATCCTGCAAATGCCAGTCCGCCAGATCGGCCTCATGGTCAATGCTTTTGCCCGCGCTTCTAGCTGCGGTTCGCGGCTTTTCGGTCTCCTCGACCAGGAGATCACAATCAGGGATGCTCTCGAGGCCAGACCGCTCGAGATAAGCGACGGCACTCTGCGCTTCCACAATGTCTCGTTTGCGTACCCCAGCGCCGAAAACCGCGCCATTTTGAAGAACCTCAGCTTTGAGGCCCGTAGAGGCGAGACGATCGCGATCGTCGGTCCGCCGGGTTCGGGCAAATCGACGATGGCTCATCTGGTCCCCCGCTTTTACGACGTGACCGGTGGCGCCATCACGCTGGACGGCCAGGACATACGCAATGTCACCCTTGCGACGCTTCGCAAGGCGGTCGCCGTCGTACAGCAGGATGCATTCCTATTCACCACTACGATCGAGAACAACATCGCTTATGGCGATCCCTGGGCGAAGAGACAGCGAATCGAACGCGCTGGCGAATTCGCCCAGCTCCACAACTACATCCTCGGGCTCCCAGCAGGCTACGAGACGGTCGTGGGCGAACGCGGCGTCTCTCTCTCTGGCGGCCAGCGCCAGCGTCTCACGATTGCTCGCACCATGATGCTGCGCCCCTCCGTCGTCGTTTTCGACGACTCAACGGCCGCGATCGATGCCGGCACCGAGCAGCGCATCCGCGCGGCGATGCGGCGCTTCGCCAAGGATCGGGTGACGATCATCATCGCGCACCGGCTGAGTGCGCTTGTGCATGCCGATCAGATCCTTTTTGTCGATAACGGCGAAATCGTAGAACGCGGCACGCATCAAGAGCTTTTGGCGAAGCGGGGACGCTACAGGGCCCTTTACGATCTCCAGACGCGCCCGGGTGATGACAATATGACCCAGTATGGGGGCGCCCGCTGATGGCGCAGGGCCGCGCCGGCGAAGTCGAAGCCGAACGTGGCGACGGCAGACGCCCTCCGCGCGCGGTTGTCGGCTCGCACCGCATCGAGGAGGAGATGTTCGGCCGGGCTTTCGACAAGAGCATCCTCCGGCGCATCTGGGCTTTCGTCCGTCCCTATCGGGCCAGGGTAGTCATCACGATTGCAGCAATGCTGATCTTCACCGGGACGCAGCTTCTCATCCCGTTGATCATCCGCTACGCGCTCGACCAGGGCATGAACCCGGCAAGGACCGATCGCTCAGCCCAGCTCGCGGCCGTCGGCGCGTTCGTTTTGGCGATTTTGGTCAATTTCGCTGCCGGCTACATGCAGGAAACCGTGGTTGGGAAAGTGGCCGAAACTGTCCTGTTCGACATCCGCCGCGCCATGTTTGGCCATCTGCAGAAGGTTTCGCTCTCCTTCATGGACAAGACCGAGGTCGGACGCCTCATGTCGCGCCTGCAAGGCGACGTCAACTCCATACAGGAATTCCTCGAAACCTCGGTATATTCCGTAGGCGATGTTGCGCTTCTCTTCGGCATCGTTTTCGTAATGCTGTGGCTCGACTTCCGCCTCGGCCTCCTGACGCTCTCGGTTCTGCCGGTCCTGGTGATCGTCCGCATTGTCTGGCTGCCGCGTGCCCGCGCCGCCTTCATGGCTGCACACGAGACTAATTCCGTCGTCAACGGCGCGCTGGCCGAAGCCATTCACGGCGTGCGCACCGTCCAGTCCATGGACCGCCAGCAGGTGAATTTCATTCTTTTTGACGACAAGGCCCATGCCAACCTCAGGACCCACCTGATCGCTGCCAAATATGCACTGGTCATGGTGCCTATCGTCGATGCCCTCACCGGCCTCGCCATGGCCGCCGTTATTGTGGTCGGCGGCTCGATGGTCATGAATGGCCGCATAGATGTGGGCGTATTGGTTGCCTACCTATTCTACATCCAGCGCTTCTTTGACCCGATCCGCTCACTCACCCTGCAATATTCGATCATGCAGCGCGCCATGGCCTCAGGCAAGCGCCTGACCGATGTGCTCGACGTCAAGATCGATGTTCAGGACAAACCCAATGCCGAGGTGCTTTCGCCCGAAATGGACGGCTCGGTCGAGTTCAGGGACGTCACCTTCGGCTACAATCCGAACCGTTCGGTGCTGAAAAATGTCTCCTTCCGGGTCAATCCCGGCGAGACGGTCGCACTGGTCGGGCCGAGCGGTTCTGGCAAATCGAGCGCGATGGCCCTGGTCCACCGCTTCTATGATGTTCAGCAGGGCCAAGTGCTGGTCGGCGGACATGATGTGCGCGATCTCACCCAGGAATCGCTCGGCCGCGAGGTCGCCATGGTGCTGCAGGAGCCGTTCCTGTTCACCGGGACGGTCTTCGAGAACATTCGATACCACAAGACGGAAGCCACGCGCGACAAGGTGATCGAGGCCGCCAAGGCGGTCGGCGCCCACGACTTCATAATGAGCCTCGCCGACGGGTATGAGACCCAACTTGGCGAACGCGGCGACAACTTATCTCTCGGCCAGCGCCAGCTTATCAGTTTCGCCCGCGCCCTCGTCGCCGACGCCAAGATCCTCGTGCTCGACGAAGCTACCGCCAACATCGACAGCTACACGGAAATGCAGATTCAGAAGGCTCTGATAAAGCTGCTTGAAGGCCGCACTGGCCTCGTCATCGCCCACCGTCTTGCCACGATCCGGGGTGCCGACCGCATCATCGTGCTTCAGAATGGCCAAGTTGTTGCGACTGGCAACCACGATCAGCTAATAGCCATGGGGGGCCTGTATTCCAAACTCTACAATCTCAACTACGCCTCCTTCGACGATATTCCCGAACACGATACGACCGTACAAGCCGGCTACCAGACCTGACGTCTTGGCGGCCTTGTGGTACTGGCATTGACTTCGGGCGTGCCGGCGGACACTCAGGCCGCCGCAGTCGAGGAAGCAGGTAGCATTCATGAAAAGCACTCGCGCAGATCGTGAAGACCGGCTGCGAACGATTTCCTCCAGCGTCGTTATCCGACCGCGGTGCACGCCGCGACATCGGGCGAACTCGCTCCAGGTGGTGTCGCTCGGCGTAGCAAAGCCGCTCGCGAGCGCGCCCTCAACAGCGCCGTAGCGAGTGACGGCTTTGCTACCGCCGAGCCGCTGATGAAGCTGGATCTGAGCGCCGCACCGGCGCCGC
Organism: Mesorhizobium sp. M0678; assembly: GCF_040320505.1. NCBI lineage: Bacteria > Pseudomonadati > Pseudomonadota > Alphaproteobacteria > Hyphomicrobiales > Phyllobacteriaceae > Mesorhizobium > Mesorhizobium sp. M0678. The sequence goes on from NZ_JAMYPT010000026.1 coordinate 24,753, forward strand.
CCCGGGCGAGAAGAACCTCTGCGGCGGGCTATGGGCAACGAGTAGCGCGAGCGCGACGAGCAGACGCGTGCCGGCATCGTGACGCGCTCGGCCATCATCTCCTTAGGATCGCGCAGGTTCACACGATGGCCCAGACGCCAGCCAACGCACAAACCTGGTAATCTGTGCCGCCGGCTCGTCGTCAGTTTGGCCTCCCTCCCGATTGCCCGTCCCCACCACGTGCACGCTCGAGCAATGTGAGGGAGCGCTGTTACAACGATTTACCTTCGGATCAGACCGCGAATTTCATGGTTAGCCAAGTCGAGCCATGATTTCGGATTGAATGGTCGTCGCAGTGTACAGGGAAGCATCTAGCGGCAGATTTCCAAATGCCAGTTGACAAAGCAGGTAGTTGGCACCTGCCTCTTCCAACTGACCGAACAGAGCTTTTCGCACAGATTCTGCTGATCCTACCACGCACAATTCACGCTCTACTGCCTCATTGAAGGTCAGCGGCAGGTTTGGTGGAGTCGGGATGGCATTAAGGTCGTAAAGGAATTGGAAGCTCTTGAGCCATCGTTCGTAAGCAGGTGCCGCGATCGAATACGCGTCTGTTTCAGAACGCCCAATCACCACCATTCGGAGCAATCCAATAAATAGCGCTCGATCGCCCGTGTCAGTGTTGTCCTCTCGATAGGCGCGGAAGGCATCTGTAGTTTTGCGAACAGAAGAGGAAGGCCCTACACACGCGATGTTTGCTCCATTCGCAGCGGCCCAGGCTGCGGACTCGGGTCGATTGGCGGCGACCCATGTCGGCGGATGTGGACGCTGATGAGGTCTTAGCGTCAAAGGAACGTCATTGAGCTCAAAATGGCGGCCTTGATAGCACAGCGTGCCAACCTTCATGGCATTAACAAGTATTTCAACAAGAATTTCGCTGGCTTCCGCATAGCGGCCCGGCACCGCGTCCGCACCAATCCCGAAGTAACCCAATTCGATCGGGAGAGCACCGCGCCCTATGCCCAGTTCGAGCCTGCCACCGCTCAACTGGTCCAGCATACAGATCTCTTCGAACGCACGCAGCGGATGATAAAGCGCAAGCAGCATCACCAAGGGTCCGAGACGCAGGCGCCGGGTGCGCTGGGCGACGCTCGATAAGAACAGATTCGGCGATGGACCTCTCCCATGGGGGGTACAGTGGTGCTCTGCGAGATGATAGGCATAGAACCCTAGCTGATCGCACGCCTCTGCTAATATCAGGCGATCTTCGTACTGCCGGGCGATATCGCGGCCGTCCTCGTCCAGATGATCGAAGATGCCGAAGGCTAGGTTTGAAGGAAAGACGTTTGTCACTCGATATTGTCCCCGATTTTAAAGCAGGCTGTTCTCTTGCTGGGATGACCAAGCAAGCCGAAAGATAGCAGTGTGTGATCTCGGATTAGCGTCAGCGTACCGAACAAGCAGAGCCTGACGCTCCCCTGCCCGTGGTGCTTGGTATGTTTAAGCTTCCAACTATATCGCGAGCGGCAGCAAGAAATGCATCCAATTGCTCCTTTGTGCCGATGCTGACGCGGATGCAATGTTCCAAACCATTATCCGGAAAGTAGGCAACGAGTATCTTTTGCCTTTCCAAGGCTGCTTGCCACCATGAGCCGTCCTGTCCCGCTGGCACACGGGCTAGCAAGAAATTTGCGTGGGAGGGCGTTACGGAAAATCCAAGTTGCGACAGTGCGGCTGTCACTCGCTGTCGTTCATGTCTGATGTGCTTGTGGTTCTCTGCGTAGGCGCCGCGATGCGCAAGCACGCTGATACCAACCGCATGCCCGATCACGTTCATGTTGAAGACGTTCTGGATGTTGCGCAGCCTGCCAATAATCTCAGGGTGACCGAAACCGAAACCGACGCGAATGCCGGCGGCGGCATAGCTCTTCGAAAATGTTCTCAAGATCAGAAGGTTCGAATAACGGTTGATGAGGCGCAGCCCGTGATCGGGTGCAAAGTCGACGTAGGCCTCATCAAGGACGACCAGGCGATCCGATTGTGCCACGAGGCGTTCGATATTGCTTATCGAGAGGAATGTTCCGGTCGGATTGTTTGGATTGGCCACCAGAATGAACTTGGCGTCTTTTGCCGGACCGGAAAGCAATTGCTCCATTGGCAGCGAATGAGTTTGACATCCGATCTCGAGAAACTCAGCACCATGCAACATGGCAAGTTTGCGGTTGAACGAAAACCCTGGCGATATCATCGCCACCTTGTCGCCAGGGGCGAGGAAAGCTCTGTAGATGAGTCCGAGCAGTTCAGACGACCCGTTGCCTGCGATGACCTGATCCGTGGATACCCCATAGGTATTGGACGCTGCTTCCCTCAAGCTGATGTTATCGTCGTCCGGATACAGATACTGGCGATTGAGGGCCGCCACTGCACTTTGCATTATGATTGGCGGCAACGGAAACGGGTTCTCATTCGTATTCAGCTTGACAAAACTTTTGTCCGGCGCTGGTCCGTTGGACGGCAGAGCATCTAACTGTCGCGTCCCTTGCGGAAGAGACGAAAGCACAGCTTGCAGTTTTGCATCGGACATATTTTATCTCCGTTTCAGTCGCACAGGGGCATCCGTATGAGCTCGCAACGAGAGCAACATGGCGGACGGATTGACGATGGCAGCGTCGCCTTTCACAAGATGGTCGCAACGCCGGCTGCCACGGGAATTCGGCCAGGCTGTCCTCGGTCGGATCGACTTGACGCGGACGCGGATCTGCATCCCTGCGCGGGCCAAGCCGCTAAGCGGTCTTAGCTAATCCGCCTGAGTCATGCTTTCACAGACGCTTGACCTCGATGCCGTATTTCCTCAGCACGTAGCCAATCTGGCGCGGGGTCAGTCCAAGCAGGCGCGCCGCCTTTGCCTGCACCCAGCCACATCTTTCCATGGCAGCAATGACGCGCTCGGCGTCGGTGGTCCTCGCGCCCAATGAGTGGGTTGCTCCGGCAGGCGGGACTGTGGTGGCGGCCGAACGAGCGGCCGCATCCGGCGGCGTGGCCGAATTCACTGCCTCTGGCACGATTGGCGCTGGTTGCAGCGCGGCCTTGCCCGATCTGCTCTTCCGCAGCGCCTCGGCAAAGCATTGGTCGTGGGAGCACGCAAAGTCGTTTCTCCCGATTGATAGTCCCTCCGCCAGGATCGCTGTCCGGTGCACGCAATTTTCAAGCTCGCGAATGTTGCCGGGAAATTCACATTTCATCAGTACTTCAATCGCACGCGGATCGAAGGTCAGCGTACGGCCGTTCTCATCGTTGAAATTCTTGAGAAACTCAGCTGCCAGGAGCGGAATATCGCTGCGCCTTTGGCGTAATGCCGGCACCAGCAAGGGAACCACGTTGATGCGATAATATAGGTCGGCGCGGAACTCATTCCTTGCAACCGCCTCTTCAAGGTTCCTGTTCGTGGCGGCAATCACGCGAACGTCGACCTTGATGGTCTGGTTGCTGCCGACGCGCTCAAACTCCTGCTCCTGCAGCACGCGCAGTAGCTTTGCCTGGAAGGAGGCCGAGATCTCGCCGATCTCATCCAGAAACAACGTCCCCTTGTCGGCGAGCTCAAAGCGACCCTTGCGGGAATTGAACGCGCTTGTGAAGGCACCCTTCTCATGACCGAACAATTCGGATTCCAGGACTGTCTCTGGCAGCGCTGCACAATTGAGTTTGATGAAGGGCCGCTTGGCGCGCGGCGACAACTCGTGAATTGCCTTGGCGACCAGCTCCTTCCCGGTACCGGATTCGCCTCGCAACAGAACCGTGGTCTTTGCCTTAGCTACCACTGCGATCTTCTCGAGCAGCGCGCTTAGCGCCGGACTATCGCCAATCATTCCCTTGACGTGAACCTTCTTGCGCTGCGGTGCAGGGTGCTTGACATCAGAGAATTGCGTTTGCAGCCGATCTTCCACCTCCGTCGGTCGTTCGCGGTCGCCCGCGGAGAAGCGGTGCAACTTGACTGTCTGTCCCACCATGTTGGCTATCATGGTGAGCAGCCGGACATCATAATCGAGCCGATACGTTGACCTGCTGTCCAAGGCGCGGTCGATAGTCAGCGTGCCTACGGCGTTCCCATCAACACGAATGGGAACGCCGATGAAGGACACGGTGTCGGAGGCCCCAAGCACCTCTATGTCAGCGGCAGTGAAGGCCGAATGCACCGCTATGTTCTCGGCGACGAGCGGCGTGTCCGTCGTCACAATCAGATCGATTGCCTTGCGCGGCAGGCGCATGCGGGAGCGCTCATCGCTGTTCTCGTCGCAGCCGGTGACTACGGTGATGTCCAGTACGCCCTCAGCGTCGAAGAGAGCGATGATGCCGTGCCGCATCTGCACAAACGAGGGCAGGAGATCGACGACCTTGGCCAACGTGACTTCGAGCCGGGCGGGGTCGGTGAGTACTTTCGATATTTCGAAGATGCCGGTAAGCGCGTGCTCGTGCGATGGCACAAAAGGGACCGCGGTGTTCATCTCGGACTTTGGGTAAGCCCTTTTCGCATCCGGAAGCGAAATGCGGCACTCGCTGGCATTTTGTTCTGATTTGGGAATGTTGTGGTGCATATGATCCTCGATCTCGCGCCATGAAATGCATGCCGGCGGCATGTGCGCCCGCGACGTCGCGGGCAAGCGCGAAAATGCTCTGACGTGAACTCGTGCCACCGCCGTGTGGTCGAGTGCAAAGCGGGTCGACCCCTGACGCATCGCTTGGCTCTCCCTCCACGAAGCTTGGCCACGTTCTCGGCTTGCACGGGGGCAACCACACGTTGATTTTCAAAAGACTGGAGCGAGGCGGGATAGTCAATCGAGCTTTCTTTCATTCGTGAAAGGAAACCTCGCGGCCTATGATAGAATTCATCAGTTCTAATTTTTGTCGGCGATGTTGAACGACAGAAATACGGCGCCGGCGATGCGGTGCCCGAGCGGCTGACCGCGCCGAGTTGCCGGGCCGTGCCAGTCACCAGCGCCTGCGAACCAGGGGCGGGAGCGATAATCACTGCCGACGACACTGGTCGGTCGCGGCAACCGCCATTTCCTCGATATTGATGACGCAGATAAGGCGGCGGCGTCGCGTGTGAAGGCGCGAAGGTGGCGGTCGAGCGCGGCTTTCTCGGCGGTGCTCGGAACTTCTGAACCGCATCGTCGCGGTCAGCACCAGCGGCGTCAATCCCTACGTCTCGACGTCGCTTTCAAGCTGTCGCTGCAGCGGGAGCGCGGCAAAGAACACGGCAATTCTGCGCCCTGGTGCCAGCGATGCGGCCCTTCCCAAAGTCGGCAAACCGAGGAGCCCGCCACGATGTGCAGCAAAACCGCAAGCCAGAGAGATCGACCGGCAATCTGCCGGAGAACATCAAGCGCGTGCTGGACGGCGGCCTTGTCATTCCCGTCTTGTGCCACCGCATTCATCCCATCATTGGCGAGCCCAACGTCAGTTCAGGTCATGCGGATCCATTTGGCATGGGTATTGCGGCGGCGTTGGTGCAGCGTTCGACCGGAGCGCCGCGATAGGGAGAAGCCCGGGAGAAGTCACGCCACCTCGATCCGGTCAGGGAGAGAGAAACAGTGTCAGCTGCACAAGTCCGCGGCGCGAGTCCCGCGCCCCGCAAACCCTTCTATGCCAAGCTTTACGCGCAGGTGCTTGCCGCCATCGCCCTCGGCGTCGCAATTGGCTATTTCTATCCAGGGACCGGCGAGAGCCTGAAGCCGCTGGGCGATGCCTTCATCAAGCTGGTCAAGATGATCATCGCGCCTGTCATCTTCCTGACAATTGCGACCGGCATTGCCGGCATGAACGATCTTCACAAGGTCGGCCGGGTCGCCGGCAAGGCAATGGTCTATTTCCTCACCTTCTCGACGCTGGCGCTGATCGTCGGCCTCATCGTCGCCAATGTCGTCCAGCCTGGCGCCGGCCTCAACATCGATCCGGCCTCGCTCGATGTCCAGGCCGTGAATACCTATGCCGCAAAGGCCCACGAGCAGTCGGTCACCGGCTTCCTGATGAACATCATCCCGCCAACGATTGTCGGTGCCTTCGCGGAAGGCGACATCCTGCAGGTGCTGTTCTTCTCGGTTCTGTTCGGCATGGCGCTCGCGATGGCCGGAGAGACGGGCAAGCCTGTCGTTTCCTTCCTTCAGGCGCTCATCGCGCCTGTCTTCAAGCTCGTCGGCATTCTGATGAAAGCCGCGCCGATCGGCGCTTTCGGCGCAATGGCCTTCACCATCGGTAGATATGGCATCGGTTCGGTCGTCAACCTCGCGATGCTGGTCGCGACGTTTTATTTCACCGCCTTCCTCTTCGTGTTCGGGGTTCTCGGCGCGGTCTGCCGCTACAACGGCTTTTCGATCTGTTCTCTCATTCGCTACATCAAGGAAGAGCTGCTGCTTGTCCTCGCAACGTCCTCCTCGGAGGCCGCGCTTCCCTCGCTCATGCAGAAGATGGAGAAGGCGGGCGCCAGGCGTTCGGTTGTGGGTCTCGTCATCCCGGCCGGATATTCGTTCAATCTGGACGGCACGAATATCTACATGACCCTGGCGGCCCTCTTCATCGCGCAGGCGACGAACACGGATCTGTCAATCGGCGATCAGGTGCTGCTGCTGCTCGTTGCGATGCTTTCCTCCAAGGGCGCTGCAGGTGTGACAGGTGCGGGCTTCATCACCCTGGCTGCTACGCTCGCCGTAGTTCCGAGTGTTCCCGTTGCTGGGATGGCACTGATACTCGGCATCGACCGCTTCATGTCCGAATGCCGGGCGCTGACGAATTGCGTCGGCAACGCAGTGGCATCCCTCGTCGTTGCCCGCTGGGAAGGAGAATTGGACCGAGCGCAGATGAAAGCCGCCTTCTGCGGTCATCAGCTTGCCGAGGCATCAAACCGGCTATCCTCCGCCGAGTAAGGTCGACGCACCGCGACCGGTTTCGCCAAGCTGGTCACATGACCTGAACGATCGACTCGCAGGCTCTAAACGGCGCCTCACGGACCATGTATCAGAAGCGCAATATGTGTGAGTGCAAATCATCGCCGCCCTAAGCGAATGAACCTTCCGTTATACCCGGCCGGTCTACATCTGGAGTAGTCCAATACGCTGTCGATCATTCAGTATGCGGGCGTCTCCACTTTGCCCACCCGAAACCATTGTCGAATCGCGCTAGGTGACAGAGAGCCAGCCTGCGTCAAAAACCAATCAGAATAGGATCCATGACCAAGCGCCCCACAATTGCCGATCTCGCCCGCGAAGCCCGAGTCAGCGTAGCAACGGTCGATCGGGTTCTGAACGCCCGCCATCCGGTGCGCGAGGAGACCGCGCGGCGGGTCCACGACGCCGCCCACGCGATCGGCTATCATGCTGCCGGGCTCATCAAGCAGCGCTTGCGGCGAGACCTACCGTGCTACCGTCTGGGCTTCATCTTGAGAAAACCGGCCCAGCATTTCTACCAAGACTTTGCGCGCGAGGTCGAAGCGTCGGTCAATTTGGCCCAGTCCTTCCACGGCATTCCGCTCATCCAATTCGCCCCGTCACATATGCCGAGCGACCTAATCGCACCGCTCAAGGATTTGGGTGCACGCTGCCATGCGATCGCGATGGTGGCACCGGACCACCCGAAAATTACAGCAGCGGTTGAGGACCTCAAGGCCAAAGGCATTCCGGTTTTCTCGCTGCTTTCCGACTTCGCCGCCGGCGTGCGACAGGGCTATATCGGCCTCAACAACCGCAAGGTGGGGCGCACGGCCGCTTGGATGGTGTCCAAGGTCGCAAAACGGCCCGGCAAGGTGGCGGTGTTTGTCGGCAGCCATCGTTTCCAGGGGCACGAGCTCCGTGACGTCGGCTTTCGCTCCTATTGCCGTGAGAACGCGCCGACGTTCGAGGTGCTCGATCCGCTTGTGAACCTGGAGAAACGGCAGGTCACCTACGAGGCAACGCTTGATCTCATGCAGCGGGAACCCGAGCTCGTCGGCTTCTATGTCGCCGGCGGCGGCATGGAGGGCGCCATCTCCGCGGTCCGGGAAGAGGGTAAAAGTCGCGATCTCGTCGCGATCGTGAATGAAATCACGCCGGAATCTCGGGCGGCACTCGCAGATAACATCATCACGATGGCGGTCGCCACGCCAATGCGCCGGCTTTCCCAGGAGCTGATAACGCTGATGACGCGGGCTATCGAGACCGGCACTGCTGAAACACCAGGACAGACATTTCTGCCGTTCGACATCCATCTGCCGGAAAATATATGAAGCTGATGGATTCTATCGTAAGCGGGGAGTTTCCTTTCATAAATGAGAGAAAGTTGATTGATGATCCGATCCACGCGGGGTAGCCGCACCCCACAGGCCTCAGCCGCGGCCCAGGATGAAAGCGCCGATTGAGTGAACGGATCGGCCGCGCGTTCAGGCGGAAGCGCGAGGTAAATTCCCTACATCCGCAGCGTCGACCTCGACCGGCTTCATTGCCAACATCTCGACTTTGTCGGTGCAGGGCGGTGTCGTCAAGGATGCCTCACGCCAGTAGCCGAGCGAGGCCGGCACAGTCCATTGGGATCGACCTCGTCGACCGCCATCTCCTCGCCTGGCCGCGCGTGAAAAGCCGCGGCAAGGCCGGCAAAGTTGGCATTTGAGTGGGGCTAAACATCTTCTGGGACTTCGCACGCGAAATCGGAGGCGGCAGTCAACTCAGCACCAACCGGGCATGTGTTCTGCTCGTTCCTGGCCCTCGTACTCAGCAAGGAACTGCGCCGCTCTGCCCCGAATGGCAACCGCTCCTCCGCGACCGCCTCCAGGAGCCACCATCGAAAAGGATGGTCGCGTCGTCACCACCACGTCACGGCAAAAGTGGGCAACGTCTTGAAGGCAGCTGGCATCGCTCTGCGACACACCTCGACAAACAACTCGCCTGAGATCACCCTCAAAAAGGTAGTGGTAACACGCGCCGGCGCGCGCCTAACATGCTGATTAATGACATTATTCTTACAGCCGGTGTTTAAGTGGGGCTAAATCTCTTCTGGGACTTCGCACGCGAAATCGGAGGCGGCAGTCAATTCGGTACCAACAACGGCAAGGTCGGATCCGGCGTGCCCGAGACACTCAATAATTTCAAGCAAAGGCGCCAGGCGAGATGCCTCCTGCAACATCATTTCCCGCATCCACAGGCTTGCCGGATCAGTATTGTGAAGCGCAGGCCATTGGACGGCCTCCGTGAATGCGGGATGAGGAAGTGGCGGCGGAAGTCCGACAATCCGCAGGGGTGTTGTTTTTGCGAAATGCTGCGCCAGCCGTAAGGGCATGGTCCCGATGCGGTTGGTGCCTGATACAACGGGCGGGATCATGCTAAAGCCCTGTACGACGACCTCGATACGTCTCTCGAAACCGTGCTCGAGCAAATACCATTCCTCCATGGTGGGCTGCCGGGTGTGCCTGAATCTGAGCACAACATGCCCCATGGACAAGTATCGCTCGAATGTAAGTGGCTCTGACAGCTGCTTGTTCGTGCCGCAGCCTACGCATACGAGCATATCTTCGAACAGGGCTGCGCGAGGATGTTTCGACATGAACACTTCCGGCATAATCAGAAAATGAACGTCGCCGCGCCGGAGAAGCTCCTCGGGGTCGTCGGAAATAGGCAGACATTCGAAGCGGACGGCGGGAGCTTCCCGCGCAGCACGCTCTACGATCTTCTTAAAAAATACGAGCGTGAGGTAATCGGAAAGCATGATTCGGAAGAGACGATCCGATTGGGCTGGGTTAAAGGCGTCCCAGGAAATAATCGATAGCTGGATGTGCAGCAATGCGTCCCGGACTGCTGGGGCGAGCCCCTCCGCGCGCGGTGTCAAAATGAGCTCGCGGCCGTTCATCGCAAATAGCTCATCGCTGAAATAGGCGCGTAACCGAGCGACGGCGGCGCTCATGGCCGGCTGGCTCAGGTTAATACTCCGGGCCGCCGCGGTGACTTTACGTTCCCTGATCAGAGCGTCCAGCACAACGAGGAGATTTAGATCCAGCCCCTTAAAACGCATGTCCTGATCTATCCAGCGTGTGGATGGGTATCATCTAAACAATCAATTTTACGAATTTACGAACCATGCATTAGAGGAACGTAAATGACCGACGTCAAGCTCAAATCGACGGCGCCGCAACACGGGCGGGAACATCGAGAGAGCTCATTTGCGAGCCCGACCGGCTGGCTCACCTTCGCTAACGACAACGGTTGAGTGCAGTCAAACAACGCCGCCGCTTTGGTCGGGTAATGCGGCCCGCAAGAAACTAATAAGAAAGAGAGATCCTGAATGCGCTCGCAGGTGCAGTGGAAGTTGTGCTGGGAAAATGAGTTGCAGCTCTCCGACCATGTCGAGCTCGCCAAGTTCTTTCGAAATACCTATGGGCCGACTGGGGCGTGCAACGCAGAACCGTTCGAAGGTAGTCGAAGCTGGGCCGGAGCCAGGCCTGAACTCCGCGTAATCGCCTATGATTCGAGCGGTGTAGCGGCCCACATGGGCATACTGCGCCGTTTCGTCAAGGTTGACGCGGTCGATCTATTGGTGGCTGAGCTGGGCCTGTACGGGGTACGTCCGGATCTTGAGGGCCTCGGAATCGCCCATTCAATCCATGTCATGCTTCCAACACTGCAGGAGCTTGGCGTTCCATTCGCTTTCGGAACCGTCCGGGACGCGCTGCGGAATCATGTTGAGAGGTTCGGGCGGCGATACAGCCCTTTGGCTGTTTTGTCGGGAATTCGCGTGCGCTCCACCCGACCAGAGGCGCGCCTCGACCTGCCGCCCACACGCATCGATGACGCACTCGTCATTGTTCTGCCAGTTGGACGACCGATCAGCGAATGGCCCACCGGCGCGATGATCGATCGGAACGGACCAGAGCTATGAGCCGTCCCGATTGCTTATACGAAGTGCGCCGTGAGTGCTCTGACGGCACCGGCCGTCGCAGCGTTTATCTGACGTTCGACGACGGTCCCAATCCACTTTTCACACCGGAGATTCTGGATGTGTTGGCAGAGCAGCGGGTGCCGGCGACTTTCTTCGTCATCGGCGCCTACGCCTTAGAGCACCCGGATCTAATCCAACGAATGTTTGCAGAAGGGCACGAGCTAGGCAACCACACGATGACTCATCCGGATCTGTACAAATGCGGCTTCGGCGAAGTGCAACGTGAGATCTTTGAAGCGAACGGCGCCATCATGAGGGCGTGCCCTCAGGCCTCGGTGCGCTATATTCGCGCGCCCTACGGCGCCTGGAGCGAAGAAGTCTTCACAGCGTCACAGATCGCCGGGCTGACGGCCCTCCATTGGTCCGTCGACCCTCGAGATTGGTCTCGCCCTGGGGTCGACGCGATTATCGATACCGTGCTCGCCTCTGTCCGGCCGGGCGCAATCGTACTCTTGCACGACGGATGCCCTCCCGGCGAGTTGAGCCAGGGCGCTCACGCCGGTCTGCGCGACCAGACGGTCACGGCGCTGTCCCGTCTGATTCCAGCACTTCATGAGCGCGGATTTGTAATCCGCTCACTTCCTCAACATCACTGAACAAACGAGATCCCATGACTCTTCTTGGTACAACCAGCACTGTGGCCATTTCGCTTTATGCACTGCTCTCGACTGCTTATAAGAGCATGCAGGGGATTTATGCTCTGCCGACAAACGACTCATCGGCGTTGGAGGATCTCGTCGGCTCCGATCAACTGCCCAGCGTGGATGTCATCGTCCCCTGCTTCAACGAGGATCCGCGCACGCTTTCAGAGTGCCTGGCTTCCATTGCAGACCAAGAATACGCCGGAAGACTTCGGGTCTATGTGGTTGATGACGGTTCTGGAAATCGCGAAGCCGTAGGAACTGTCCACGAAACCTACGCGCGCGACCCTAGGTTCGACATCATTTTGCTTCCCGAGAATGTTGGAAAGCGCAAGGCGCAGATCGCCGCGATACGCCGCTCATCCGGGGATTTGGTGCTTAACGTTGATTCAGACACGATACTCGCGTCCGACGTCATCACCAAGCTTGTACCGAAGATGCGAGATCCAGCGGTCGGCGCAGTCATGGGTCAGTTGATTGCCAGTAACCGGAGCGAGAGCTGGCTGACAAGGCTGATAGACATGGAGTACTGGCTGGCTTGCAACGAGGAGCGCGCGGCACAGGCTCGCTTCGGTGCCGTTATGTGCTGTTGCGGCCCATGTGCCATGTACCGCCGGTCAGCGCTCCTTTTGTTACTGGACCAGTACGAGTCGCAATTTTTTCGGGGCAAGCCAAGCGACTTCGGGGAGGATCGCCATCTCACTATCCTCATGCTGAAAGCAGGCTTTCGAACCGAGTACGTTCCGGGCGCCATCGCGGCCACAGTCGTTCCGAACAGACTCGGACCGTATCTGCGCCAACAACTCCGTTGGGCACGAAGCACATTCCGGGACACGCTGCTTGGGCTGCGCTTGCTGCCCGGCCTCAATAGCTATCTCACGTTGGACGTGGTCGGACAGAATCTCGGGCCGCTACTCCTCGCCCTATCGGTACTAACGGGCCTCGCACATTTCGCACTGACAGGCACTGTGCCTTGGTGGACAGGACTGATGATTGTGTCCATGACCATGCTCCGATGCAGCGTGGTAGCATTTCGTGCTCGACAGTTTCGATTTCTGGGCTTTTCCCTGCACACGTTCATCAACATCTTTCTCTTACTTCCCTTGAAGGCCTACGCGCTGTGTACATTGAGCAATAGCGATTGGCTGTCGCGAAGCTCTGCTGTCGCTACATCGAACACTGGGGGAAAACAGGCCCCCACCCAAACTCCGATCACTGGATCAAGCAGGGCAGAATTCTCACCGCATGCGGCTCCGCTTCGCAGGCTCGATCTTGCGCGGATTCTTCGGGATTAGCGCTGTCGAGCAACATCTGCGGCGACGAGTGATCGCTAATTACCTAGGTGACGAGAGGTGGACGAGTTTGACCCAGAACATGAATCATCAGTTGCTCGATCGGGAATTGGCCGCAGACGATCCGTGGCGCCTCGACGGCAATCCGTTCGAGCGGGAGCGCCACACGCAAATGCTCCAGCTGGCGCTTGCCCAAGGCTCCATTACAAATGCCCTCGAAGTCGGGTGCGCTGCCGGCGCATTCACGGAAAAACTAGCCCCCTACTGCCAAGGGCTCACCGTCATCGATGTCGTGGCGCAAGCGATTGCTCGAGCACGTCAACGGATAAAGGAGCCGTCGCGCATCAACTGGATAGTCTCCGATGTTCAACAGTTTTCGACCGACGAGTTGTTTGACCTGATCGTTGTGGCGGAGGTCCTATACTACCTCGAAGACATAGCCGAGATGCGCGCGGCCGTCAAAAACCTGGTGCGGGTGCTTGCGCCAGGCGGGCATCTGATCTTCGGATCGGCAAGGGATGCTAATTGCCGTCGCTGGGGTCACGCCGCTGGTGCTGAGCCGGTCATCGCCATGCTGAACCAAACGTTGATCGAGGTAGAGCGTCTTGAGTGTCGGGGCGAGTCGGTCAACGAAGACTGCTTGCTCGTCCGTTTCCGGAACCCGCTTTCCGCTTCCTGATGAATCGAATCTATCGCCGTTAACGTGGAGACACTATGCGCATCTGTGGTACCAAGCTGACCCATGATGGGGCGATCGCCCTTGTCGAGGATGGACGGCTCGTCTTCTGCGTTGAGCAGGAAAAGCGGCACAACAATCCGCGTTATCAAACCATCGATAATCTCGACGCAATTGTCGCCGCTTTGGCGGAACAGGGGCTAAATCCTTGTGATGTCGATCAGTTCGTTATCGACGGCTGGGATGGCGAAGACGAGTCACAGTTTCAGGTCCGGCAGGCAACCAAGCAACCGCCAGTCTTGGCGTCCCTCTCGGTAAAATGAACCCATGTCCATGGTAGCGATCGATCTTACTGACGTAAGCAAAACTTATGACAAGCTCGTTGTCGACAGACTGTCGTTCCGCGTTGCGGCGGGGGAATGCTTCGGGCTCTTGGGACCGAACGGTGCGGGCAAAAGCACGATTGCGCGTATGGTCCTCGGCATGACATCGCCTGATGCGGGGAAGATTACTGTGCTCGGCGCTCCAGTGCCGGCGCGCGCGCGTTTGGCACGTATGCGCATCGGCGTGGTCCCGCAGTTCGACAATCTTGATACCGCGTTCACTGTACGCGAGAACCTGTTGGTGTTCGGGCGCTACTTCCGGATGAGCAGACGCCAGATCGAAGCGGTCATACCATCGCTGCTTGAGTTCGCCCGCCTCGAGAACAAAGCGGATGCGCGCGTCGCCGAACTGTCCGGCGGCATGAAGCGGCGCCTGACGCTCGCGCGTGCGCTGATCAATGACCCGCACTTGCTGGTGATGGACGAGCCGACCACCGGCCTCGATCCGCAGGCCCGCCACCTGATCTGGGAACGGCTGCGATCGCTGCTGGCGCGGGGCAAGACTATTCTTTTGACTACCCATTTCATGGAAGAGGCCGAGCGGCTGTGCGATCGGCTGTGCGTTATGGAGGAGGGGCGCAAGATCGCCGAAGGCCGCCCGTCCGCACTCATTGACGAGCAGATCGGCTGTGACGTGGTCGAGGTCTACGGCGGCAATCCGCATGAACTGGGTGCGCTGATCCGGCCGTACGCACAGCGCATCGAGGTGAGCGGTGAGACGCTTTTTTGCTATGCACCCGATCCGGAGCAGGTGCTGGTGCAGCTACGCGGGCGCGCGGGTCTGCGCCTTCTGCAGCGTCCCCCCAATCTCGAGGATGTGTTCTTGCGGCTAACCGGGCGCGAGATGGAGGACTGAACAATGGGCGAACGTTATGCGGCGGCCATGCCCGCCAATGCGTGGAATTGGGTCGCGGTTTGGCGCCGCAACTATCTTGGATGGAAGAAAATCGGGCTTGCATCTGTTCTCGGCAACCTCGCCGATCCGATGATCTATCTGTTCGGTCTCGGCTTTGGCATCGGAACAATGATAGGTCCTGTTGAGGGCACTTCGTACATTGCGTTTCTCGCGGCTGGCATGGTTGCCACAAGCGCGATGGCATCGGCGACTGCTGAAACGGTTTACGGGAGTTTCGGCCGCATGGACAACCAGCGCACCTGGGAAGGAATGTTATGCACTCAGCTGACGCTCGGCGATATCTTACTCGGCGAATTGGCGTGGGCAGCCACCAAGGCCCTGATGGCGGGCACAGCAATCACTATTGTTGCCACCACGCTCGGCTACACATCGTGGCCATCCATCCTCTGCTTGCTGCCAGTCATCGCTCTCAGTGGCCTCGCCTTCGCGAGTCTAGCGATGGTCGTCACGGCGCTTGCGCCCAGTTATGAATATTTTATATTTTATAATACGCTTGTTATAACACCCATGCTGTTCCTTTGCGGCGCGATGTTTCCGGTCAACCAATTGCCCGGCGCTTTTCAGGACGTCGCCTCCTTGTTGCCGCTCGCACATGCGATTGACCTCATTCGTCCGGCGATGCTTGGCCGTCCGGCCGGCAGCATGGGCCTGCATATCGGCGCGCTTTGCATATACACGGTTTTGCCGTTCTTCCTATCGGTTGCTCTATTTCGTCGTCGGCTGATGCGTTGACGCTACTCACCATTCGTAAAATTGATTCTTTGCGCGATACCCATCCACGCGTCGGATAGGTCAATACATGCGTTTTAAGGGACTCGATCTAAATCTCCTGGTTGTGCTGGACGCTTTGATCAGGGAGCGTAAAGTCACCGCCGCGGCCCGCAGTATTAACCTGAGTCAGCCGGCCATGAGCGCCGCCGTCGGTCGGTTACGCGCCTATTTCAGCGATGAGCTATTTACGATGAACGGCCGCGAACTCATTTTGACACCGCGCGCGGAGGGGCTCGCCACAGCAGTCCGGGAGGCATTGCTGCACATCCAGCTGTCGATTATTTCCTGGGACGCCTTTAACCCGGCCCGATCGGATCGTCGCTTCCGCATCATCCTTTCCGATTACCTCACGCTCGTATTTTTTAAGAAGATCGTAAAGCGTGCTGCGCGGGAAGCTCCCGCCGTCCGCTTCGAATGTCTGCTTATTTCCGACGACCCCGAGGAGCTTCTCCGGCGCGGCGACGTTGATTTTCTGATTATGCCGGAAGTGTTCATGTCGAAACATCCTCGCGCAGCCCTGTTCGAAGATATACTCGTATGCGTAGGCTGCGGCACGAACAAGCAGCTGTCAGAGCCACTTACATTCGACCGATACTTGTCGATGGGGCAGGTTGTGCTTAAATTCGGGGACACCCGGCAGCCCTCCATCGAGGAATGGTATTTGCTCGAGAACGGTTTCGAGAGACGTATCGAGGTCGTCGTACAGGGCTTTAGCATGATCCCGCCCCTTCTATCAGGCACCAACCGCATCGGGACAATGCCCTTACGGCTGGCGCAGCATTTCGCAAAATTAACACCCCTGCGGATTGTCGAACTTCCGCCGCCACTTCCTGCCGCATTCACGGAGGCCGTCCAATGGCCTGCGCTTCACAATAATGATCCGGCAAGCCTATGGATGCGGGAAATGATGTTGCAGGAGGCATCTCGTATGATTACCCCGCCTAAGAGCACCGGACGTCTCAGTTGTCGGCCGAATTGAGAAACTGACCCCCTCGGTTATGAGAGGAGGCATGGATGGCGATTGGGATTGGGCGATTCCTGCATTGTCGAGAACGATGCAGGGAGAGCAGATCCTTCAGCCTGAAGAGGTGGCAGCGATGCTGCGGCTGCATGAGCTTGGCTGGGGAATGAACCGACGGGCGAAAGAATTCGGGTGCGCGCGCAACACGGTGCCTCGGTATCTAAGCGAGGGCGGGACTGTTCCGTTTCGCAAGCCTGTGCGGCCGACCGCGTTTGACGGACTGGACGATTGGCTGCGGGAGCGCTTCTTCCCCCATGGCTCGGGCTGGATGACGATCTCGACCCGCTCCAGATGCGCCGGGAACGCCTTGCGCGGTCGCGCAGCACGTCGCGGCTCGCCTGTCGGTCTTGCGGCCTCGAGCTCGGACTCAATCGCGCCGAGCCCGGTCTGGATTTCGTCGAAGGCGAAGGCCTGCTGGTCACGTTCGAGCTTCTCGGAGCTGCGACCGAAGCGGCGCGCTCCAGCTGCTTGACGATCCCATGAAGGTCGGCGATCCGCTCCTGGGCAGGCTCGTTGAGTGTCGCCATCCGGACGATCTCGGCCTTGAGTGTTTCGCTCCGGAGTTGTTGCAGTTCGGCCTTCTCCGCCGCCATGGCGACGAACATCGCCTTGAGCGTATCGATTTCGTGGGGACGGGCCGAAGCGCTTCTCGTCATGACGCCGACAGAAGCTTATTGTGCACGGCCTGAAGCCCGCCTTTTGCGCCTGAGTCACTTCGCCACCGCCTTCCGGCCGGACGCCGTCGCCGTTCGGCTCGAACGCGTGTCCAGTCCATGCCTTCGACGAGCGCCATCAGTTTCGGCGCGGCAAGCCGATCACGCCGTTCTCCGCCAGCGGAACTTGTCCTCGTCCAGCGCTCACGGTTCGGGTATGCCGGCGTCGAGCAAACAGAGAGAAGTTTGGGGCCCAACCAGGACGGCCCCGTTACGAAGTTCGTCCTAGTCCCGGTTTGAGTGTCGAATCTTCATCGATTGCATCGGCGACCAGCGTCTCCGCCGCCTGCGAGCCCGCAACTGCTCAGCAGAAGGGCGAAGTGAACGTGAATGCATCCATTTCGTAAATGTGTGTCTATCCAAGCAATCGATTTCTCTAATTATCCGATGAGCAATATGAACGCGTCAGGCAGGGTGCATCATTAGGAGTATTTTTCGATGGCAAACATTATCGAGGGTGGCCCGGGTGCCGAAACACTCATCGGCACCGAGCGTGAAGATTGGATGGAGGGTTTCCAGGGCGGTGACTGGATTGACGGTCGTGGCGGCAACGACGAGATCTCGGGTGGCCCGGGCAGTGACCGAGCCATCGGCGGCGAGGGTAACGACCGCATCTTCGGCGGAGATGGCTGGGACGATCTCTCCGGCGACAACGGCCGCTTCAACGCGCGCATCTCCGGTGAGGACAATGACAGGCTCAGCGGCGGTCCCGGCCAGGATGTCCTCTACGTGGGTGACGGCCAGGACACGTTGACCGGGGGCACCGACAATGACACGTTCGTGTTCCAGTTCCACAATCCGGTGCCTGGGGTTGTCGGGTCGAAGTCGGACATTACCACTATCACCGATTTCAACCCGGCGGAGGACAAGTTCGCCTTCGATGCGGTGGGCCTCTACAACGACGGTTTTGGCGCGAACTTCGTCAACAACGCCAGCATACAGTCCGGCTACCCGGTGAGCAGCTTCTACAGTGGTGCGGCCTCGGGTGCGAACGGCGAACACGTCGTGGTAATCACTGGCGAATCTTTCAACTCTGCTTCTGAAGCCGCGAGTGCGATCTCCGGCGAGCACGCCGGCGACATCATTGTCTACCAAAGCAGCTACACCGACAGACTCGCAACTCTGGCCTATGTCACCGCCGACAACAGCGCGCATGAGTTCGCCCACCTGGGCGGTGTGGTCACCGTGGCCGACCTAGGCCTGACCGCGTCGGACTTCACCTTTGTTTGATCCAGAAAACCCATACGGAACAGCGCCCCGCCCCCCTGGGCGGGCGCTTTCCGTTTCCGCTACTTGCGATGGGCCGGGGCGCCCGGGAGCAGTCGCAGCGTGTACAGCTTGACGAAGCCCTGCACGTCGCGCTGGTCGTACACCGAAATCTCCCTGAAGGCGTGGAGGCGGAAGCCTGTTCGGGCCCTTGCGGCCGGCCACGATGACGTTGCCCTTCCAAACCTTCAGCCGGACGGTGTTGTTGTTGACCCGCTCCATTAGATGCCAAACCAAACACATTCGGCGGGAGCACTGATCCTGAATCAGCGAGCGGATGCAGTCGGTTGCCGCTCGGGGAGCAATATAGGGAGCTGGGTCGCCAGATCCTCACGGAGACCTACGTGAGTAACCATTCCTTGAAGGATTCAGCTTTGAGACCTTTCCCTCTGAGTTCCGCTATTTGGGGAATTCTGTTGATCAGCGGCGTGGTCAACGTGCTTGCGCTGATCTCGCCGCTGTTCATGCTTCAGGTCTACGACCGCGTTCTGGCAAGTGGCAGCGTATCGACGCTAGTGGGGCTCGTCGTGCTTGCTGCAGGGCTTTATGCGTTCCAATGCCTGCTCGACGTTTTGCGCGCCCGCGTGCTGCTGCGGATTGGCGAGCGTTTCGATGAACAGTTTTCCGGACGCGTTCACGATGCGATCGTTCGCCTTCCGCTTTTAACGCGCATGCCGGGCGACGGCTTGCAGCCGCTTCGCGATCTCGACAATATTCGCGGATTCTTAGGTGGAAACGGTCCGACAGCGTTCTTCGATCTGCCATGGATGCTGCTTTATCTTGCCATTTGCTTCCTCTTTCATTTCTGGATCGGCATGACGGCCCTTATCGGGGCGATCGGTCTCACATCTCTGACACTTCTTGCCAACACTCTCTCGCAACAACCGATACGCGATACCATTGGCCACAACATGGCACGCAATGGTCTACTGCAAGCAGCGCGTTGCAATGCCGAGGTCGTGCAAGCTCTCGGTCTCGGAAAGCGGATCGCTGCCCGATGGCACAAGGCCAATGCCAAGTATCTGGCCGCCAGCCGGAAAGCCGGGGACGTGGCAGGTGGGCTGGGTGCCATTTCAAAGTCGCTGCGCGTGCTGCTGCAATCGGCCATTCTTGCCGTCGGCGCGTACCTTGTGATCAGGCAGGAGGCTACGGCCGGGGTCATGATTGCAAGTTCGATCATGATGGGGCGTGCGCTGGCTCCGGTCGATCTGGCCATTTCAAGCTGGAAACCCTTCCTCATGGCGCGCCAGGGTTGGGCGCGGCTGGAGGACCTCCTGGGAAAGGTTCCTGAAACCGCTCCTGTTATGCCAATGCCTGCACCTGAACGCGAACTCCGCCTCGAAGGCGTGACAATCGTTCCGCCCGGCGAAAGGAAGCCGACCGTGACCGGCCTTGCGTTTGCCGTTCAGGCGGGAAGCGCACTCGGGATCATCGGTGCATCGGGTTCGGGCAAGTCGACACTCTCGCGCGCCATCGTCGGCGCATGGACGCCGGTCGCCGGAAAGGTTCGCATCGACAGCGCAAGCCTCGATCAATGGGACCGGGAAGCGCTAGGCCGTCATATCGGCTATTTGCCGCAAGGTGTTGAACTGTTCGACGGCACCATTGCCGAAAACATCGCTCGTTTTGAAGATAATCCTGACCCTGAGGCTATTGTCACCGCGGCGAAAGCAGCGGGCACGCACGAACTGATCCTCCGATTTGAGCACGGCTACGAAACTCCGATTGGTGAGGCCGGATCGGCACTTTCCGCCGGGCAGCGCCAGCGTATCGGTCTTGCCCGTGCTCTTTATCGAGACCCTTTCCTTGTTGTGCTGGATGAACCCAATGCCAATCTCGATGCGGAAGGCGAGGCTGCGGTCGTCAAGGCGATCGCCTCCGTGCGCGGGCGCAAGGGCATTGCGGTTGTCGTCGCCCATCGGCCGAGCGCCATCCGCGCCGTGGATTTTGTGTTGGTCATGGAAGGTGGACGGCAGCGAGCATTCGGTGCGCGTGATGAAGCGCTTTCCAAAGTCTTGAAGAGGGCAGCGATGGCACCAGGCGCTGGCGTCAAGGCCATCGAGTCTACGCAGGATAACGTGGGAGAGCGCGCTGACATGGAGGGTCCCGGTGGCCGGCATTCATCAGAATAATGACGTTTCCAGCTCCATTCGCCGGCACCTGGTGGCGGGCCTTCTGGCGAGCGTGATCTTTGTTGGAGGAGCCGGAGCCTGGGCGGCCTTCACGAATCTCTCCGGTGCGGTTGTCGCGTCCGGACACTTTGTCGTCGATTCCTATGTGAAGAAGGTGCAGCACCCGACCGGCGGGGTGGTGGGAGAAATCCTGGTGAGCGAAGGTGATAAAGTAAAAGCCGGCGACATCCTCATGCGGCTCGACGCCACCCAGACGCGCGCCACTCTCGCTGTAGTCACCAAGCGGCTCGATGAGCTGGCCGCCAACCTGGCACGACTCGAAGCTGAGCGTGACGATCTGGCGGAGATCGCCTTCCCGGACTGGCTGCTCGCCCGCAGAGATGTTCCGGACGTAGCTTCGGCAGTACATGGCGAGACGCGGCTGTTCGAATTCCGCAGACAATCCCGCGACGGAAGGCAGGCGCAGCTAGCGGAACGCATCACTCAATATGAGCACGAGATCGAGGGGCTCAAGGCGCAGGAAATCGCTTGTGAGAAAAGCACCGAGATTCTCCAAAAGGAAATTGCTGCCCTGAGTGGGCTGCGCGACCAAGGCATTGTCTCGGACCAACGCTTGAACAGCCTGAAGACGCAGGTTGCCACTTTCGGCGGCGAACGCGGTGAGAAGATTGCACATCAGGCACAGACGGCAGCCCGCATAGCCGAAACGCGCCTGCAGATCCTACAGATCGATCCGGATTTCAAGACGGAAGTCGGCCAGGAGCTCAGAGAGGTTCAGGCGCAGGTTGGGGAGTATGTTGAGCGCAAGGTGGCGGCTGAACAGGAACTGCGACGGATCGATATTGTCGCGCCGCAGTCAGGCGCCATTCAACAACTCGCAGTTCATACGGTCGGAGGAGTGATCACGCCCGCCGATCCGATTATGCTAATCGTGCCGGAAGGCGACGATCTTGCGCTTGAAGCACGAATCACCCCGAAGGACATCGACCAAATCCAGCTTGGTCACAAGGCCGTGCTGCGGATGTCAGCCTTCAATCTGAGGACCACGCCGGTATTGAACGGATATGTCAGCCGGATCGCAGCCGATCTGGCGACGGACGAAAAAAACGGCGTTTCGTATTACCTGGTGCGTCTGTCGGTTCCGCATGCGGAACTGACGAAGCTCAAGGACCTGACGCTCGTGCCCGGCATGCCGGCCGAAGCGATGATCCAGACGGGCGAGCGTACGGCGCTTTCTTATTTTGTGAAGCCGCTGTCGGACCAAATCAGTCGCGCATTCCATGAGGAATGAAAGTAATCCACACAAATATTTTGTTTGTATTCTTGTTGGTTGTTACGCATGCATGAGAGTCATAACCGTCTGAAAACACAGCCATACTTTCCTCAGTTGGATTCCGCCTCTGACTCAGATTCGTGGTTCCGCGGTCATTTTGCCCTTCCAAGTCGCCGACCATTCAGTTCTTGGCCTCGAGCGCATTAAGATACCCATCATCGTACACAAAGGCTGGAAAAGAGTCCGGTGTCTTGAGCGATCCTGAGGTCTGGAGACCTAGGGTGAGCCTGCAAGCACAGGGCTAGGACATGATTGAGCGTCTGCAATATTCGGACAGGTACATAGGAAGACAGGCAGGCGTCAAAAACGCGCTTTCAACGCGCTAAACCGATGCTACGCACCCCGAGCGTCTTGCCGCCCTCGCTCCCGCCGGTAGGAATCAATCGCGAGCAGGCTGCGACGTTCATCGGCGTAAGCTCAACGACCTTTGATGAAATGGTCCAGGACGGCCGGATGCCGCAGCCACGAATGCCGAGCAAGGGGCGCATTGTTTGGGACGTCGAGGAACTTGTATTGGCCTTTCGAAAGCTCCCTCACCGCCAAATCGGAGGAGCACCAAAGCTTGACGAAGATTCGCCGCCACTAGACAATCCTTGGGATCGAAAACCACGAACATGACGGATGAGCGCGTGAAAATCGATCTTAAGGGCGTAGTGAAGGACACTGATCGCCACGGCAATGATCGGTACTATTTTCGCGCACCGGGTCGGAAGAAGGTCCGGCTCCGTGAACCGACCGGCAGCGACGAGTTCCTCGAGGAACTGCGCTGCGCACGCGCCGAGGTCTCTTATGTTCGGCCCGGCACTCTTCCCGAGATTTGCCGGCGCCTCCCCAAGCCGTCCGAGCCAGCGAAGAAAGGCACCTTACTGTGGCTTTGCCAGGAGTATTACCGTCGGGGCGGCACGGAAATCACCCAAGACACTATGGCGCGCCGACGAGCAATTCTGGAGCGCGTATGCGAATTACCTCATCCCCTCGAAGGTGAGCCGGATCCTCAGTATCCCACCAAGGGATCTCTGCCATTCGCCGGTATGAAACGGTCTCATGTTAAGGAGATCAGGGACACCAGGCTCGACGCCCTTGGCGCCGCAAACAATATCGTAAAAGCCATCAGCGCGATGTTTGAGTGGGCAAAGGACACAGAGATTCCGGGCGTCGACTCCAATCCCGCCCGCGGCATCAAACGGCTAAAGAGCGGCGACGGCTGGCACCCATGGGACGTGTCGGAGATGGTTCAATATGAGAAGCGGCATCCGCTGGGTACCGCAGCCAGACGTGCGCTCTCGATCTTCATGTTTACTGGCCTGCGGTTGTCCGACGTCGCGATCTTCGGTCGACAGCACATCACGCTCGTCTACAACGAGGAGACCGAGCAGTGGGAGAAGTGGATCAGAATCAAGCCTGGGAAGACCAGTCGTAACAAGGATGCGGTGCTGGTGGAGCTCCCGCTTCTGTCCGAACTAGAGGCGGAACTTGAGCACACGCCCTCCGACCAGATGACCTTCCTGGTCAATGAATATGGTCGCCCGTTCTCGGAGAACGGTCTGGGCAACAAGATGCGCCAGTGGTGTGACCAAGCTGAGCTGCCGCACTGCAGTGCTCATGGAATTCGCAAGGCCGGCGCGACGATCGCCGCTGAGAACGGCGCGACGCACGAGCAACTGAAGGCGATATACGGGTGGACTACGTACCAGCAGCCCGACCACTACATCAAGAAAGCGCGTCGCCGGAAGGTAGCGAGAGCGGCGAAATACCTGCTGCTTATCGATCGAAAAGAGAACAAAATTGTCCCATTTTCCGCCGGGGTGGAATCGGGTGGGACAATTACGGCGAAAAAATCGTGATTTAACAATAGCTGTCCGGGGGACTGGTGGGCCGGAGGAATGTTGGGAAGCCAAATCAAGCAGTTAGGGACCAGCGGGACAGCAAAGCATTCAAATCTGTTCCAATGTTTTTCGATGTTCTTGTCCCAGCTACAACGCTGCATTTCGCCCGATGAACGCCCCTCTCGCCTTATCGCGCAAGATGGATCGTGACGGTGTTTCAGTCTCTCCTTGGAAAGTCGCGGTAGTACCATTAAGAGCAAGGAGCGTCTCGATTGTGGCCGGGAGCGGACGGTCCGATAGCAGCACGTGAGAAAGAGGCGGCAGTTGTTGGCGCGCCTTCCCGGCAATAGGGAAGCCGCTAAGCTTAGATTTGAATCCCTTCGGACAGCGTCAGCACGTCAGACTCCTCTGTTAAGTCGATACGCGCAGGGCTGATAGCTTCCGCGAGGATCCCGCTCATCGAGATCGCAGTCGCGCGCGCCCATTCCACTGTCCTGAAATCAAGAGTCCCCGAATGCTCGGATGTATCTTCACTGTCAGGTCGAGCGGTATGCCATCAACTGAATTCCGGCTTTGCTCCATCCGGTCCTGACGAAGCTTACATATTCCGCCAGCCTGAGGTGATCACCAGGAACATCGCGATGGCGTAAAGCAGAAGTCCCAGCACGTCGTTCGCCACGCGTCGAGCCTGCCCCAAAGTCGGCCATACGGCATGTCCGGTCTGAAGCTCCCGACTGGCCACGCCAACCTCGGTCGAACTATTCGTTTCCTGCGATCAGTCCCACAACTCGCGCGCCCGTCCACTGCGGAACGCTTCACTCCACATCAAGTCGCCCAATATGGTCCAAACCTCACTTCCGTATCACCCGGCAGCACCAGAAGTGGGTATTCCAGAGGTCGCTGCTCAGTACCCGTGATCCGGCGCCACTGCACGGTTTCGTCGAACGCCCAGGACTCGTCGGGCGGGCTTTCCGGCATGAGGTAGTGGCAGTAAACGTAACGAAGGTTCTTCGCCTTCGCGTCAAAGCGGGCGGTGCTCTCGAGGATCCTATCGTACCTGCGCCGCTCGACCTCACCGGATTCCAACGCTTCGAGGCCTATATGAACAACGGAATCCGTCTCCTGCGGCAGCTGTTCGTGCGCTTCGGCAAGCTTCTTAAAGACGTCGCGAGCCTTGCCGTTGACCGCTTTTTCGGAACTGGATTGCCATCGGAGCATGATCGCCTGGTCACAGCCCGCAGCATATCTCGGTGACATTCCGAGCTTGAAGAGAGCGCTCTGGATGTAGTTTCCGTAGCGCCGATAGCTTCCGGTTAGAAGCTGCTGCATGCGGGTTCCTGAGGACAGGACCTCGTCGCCCGCAGTCGCCACCCTGATTGAGACCGTCCCGCAGCTGTCGGAAGCGTTTGTCTACCAACTGATCGTCGATGGTGAAGCGATCAAGAATGACCGCGAAAAACTGACAGTCAGATCGATACAGGAGCGCGTTCGCCTCCACACCCAACGGTGTCAGGACTGGGAGTAACTAAACGGCTTGGTTTAATCTGTGGCGAGGACTGACATGGCGACGGGCATTAGACGAGGCACCCGGCCCGAGGCAGGCGATCAAGCCAGAACGAAGGCTCTCCCGACCGCCCAAATCGCAAGGCCAGCGCAATATCGTCTGCCGCGCGCGACCTGTTCCTGGAGCATGGTTTCGAGATATGGGCGTCGGCCGCGCGGAACACGACGAGTACCATCGCCGGTCGACACGTCCCGGCAGACTGGTTAGTAGGGGCGACGTGGCAGTGCAGAGCGCCGTGCTTCCTGCGCCCGGCTGAGGCGTCGCTTCCAAAGCGTTTGGCACAGGCCCGGCACCAGCCTCCGGCCCGATCCCGGTGTACGAGCCCCATTTCGCCAGCGACGGCCGCGCAAACCGCGACGACTTGGCCGGCTTCTCATCGCGACTCCGAACAGACAGTGGATGTGTCTGTCTGAAAAATGGCATCCCGATTGAGAATGCGGAATGCCTTTTATGCCGCTGATACCCCTGCGCCTGCGGTCTGCACGCGCGCTGCCGCCGCCAGCAGGTCGGTCTGGGTGATCAGGCCAAGGATGTTTCGCTCGGTATCGACAATGACTACGGCATGGCTGCGGCCGTCGGTGAGCACAGGAAGCAGGCGCATCGCTGGCGTGTTGGGAGAGGCGGTGGCAGTCTTCGAAATAACGCATTTCACCGTATCGGCCCCCTTGGTCAGTTCGCGCAGGCCCACGGCGCCGACCAGCCGACCGTGCGGATCGACCACTGGCAAGGTGCGGATGTTGTGGTCGAGAAGCTGCTTTCGCGCCACGTCGATGGGTGCGTTTTCCGGGACCGAGATCACGTCGCGGGACATGATGTCCCGGCAAAGCAGCGTGCGGTGCGAGCGCACCATCGCCTGCAGCTCGACCTGGCGCAGCAGCCTTTCGAGGTCGTCGCGGCCGATGTCGAACGTTTCGTCCAAAGCGGCGAGTGCCGCATCGACATCCTCGGGCCGGAAGCCGACGCGCTTCGTGGGCGGCGGATCGGCGGTGCTGTGGCTGTTGGCCGCGGCTGCATGGACATGCGGATAGTTGCGCCGTGACAGGCGGTGGAAGACCAAGCCCAGCGCCACCAAAATTGTCGAGTTCAGCGCCACCGGCACCAACGGGAACAGAAAGCCGAAGCTGAGCACGGCCGGTCCGCCAAGCACGGCCGTCAGTGCCGCGGCACCGCCCGGCGGATGCAGGCTACGCGAGAATGACATGGCAGCGATCGCCAGCGCCACAGCGAGGCCCGACGCGATCACCGGATCGTGCACGAAAAGCGCGACCGTCACGCCGACCAGTGCAGAGATCGAATTGCCGCCAATAATAGACCAGGGCTGCGCGAGCGGGCTCGACGGCACGGCAAAGAGCAGCACGGCGGAGGCGCCCATCGGCGCCACCAGCAGCGCCACATGTGGCCCGCCGCCCATGGCGAGCCCGCTGATCACGCCGGTCAGCGCAATGCCGATCGTGGCGCCGATGCAGGCGAGCAGCCGCTCGCGCAGGGTCGCGCCGGCGAGGATTGGGACGAAGAGGCGAAACCCCATGCTAAGCCCTGGAACGAGTGGAAGTCTGCGCTGTCCGCAATGCCGCCGAAGCCACGGATTTGAAAGTCAAACAAATCCGAATGTTCGCGGCCAGGGAGAATATTATTGCGTGCAGCGACTGGGCGGTCCGCCCCCCGCGGCTGTTCTTTTCAAGTCGCGTCACAGCCTTGGCGCGGAGATACTTCTACTGGAATGGGTAGGGGCGACGTGCCATGGCGGGACGTTCTCGGTTACTGCAATCGTTCTTGCGAAAGAATTCGCGTGAGCATTGGTTCGATGCGCAGAAATTCGACGATATGCGCTGACGAAGATTCTGAAGATCAGCATTGGCGTGAACTCATCAAAGGGATTTCGTCCCAGCACAGCTGTTCGGTCAAGGGCCTGGCGTCTTGCGTTCAGTTGTCTGGCGGCCGCCCCGCGGCGATGACCTTCTTGATGCGATATGCCACGTAAGTTGCAAGGCATACCCCAAGCATCAAAGCCTATGACGTGCTAACAGCATTTAATCGCCGCGCAGTATCTTTGCTTCGGGCACGGCTGCCACGAAAGCTCTTCGAGCAGCTGGTGGATGTGCCTTACCCCGCAACACCTCCAGACAGGCGTCCATTGCAAGCTTCCGTTTCTCGGTCTGAACATGAAGATCACGCAGCAGGATAGCGGCCGCCTCGTTGACATCGAACACGATACGCTCTGAGCTGTGGCGGCCAACCCGAATAACGACCGGCCTCTCAAATCTCCTCAAGCCGGTCATCTCTCCGCCCCCCAAGGCGATCATACGTCAATAGGCCCAGTTCGTCTCCTTTGCCGAGCCGAGCGAGCTCTCTGCCACCTTGATGGCGCGTCGATCGGCAACCTGCTGCGGCAGCGCGGGGCGCCTGTTGGCGGCCGCTAGCTTTACGCCGACATCTCGCTGTCATCTCGTCTTGATGAGCTTGGACCAAATCAGCCGGAAGATTTCGGCCTGATATAAAGCGTCGCTGAGAGCATCGTGCGTGCCAGTCAACGCGGGTTTCATCCTTTCAGCGATCTTGCTTGAACGCGTATCGGCCCATGAGCAGCCTGTTGCCCCCATGTAAAGCGCTTTGACGTCTAGCGCAGTGAATCCGAACGGATTGCCGGCTTCAAACCGGTGGAAATAGTAATTCACGAACGACCAGTCGAACGGAGCATTGAATCCCACGAAGACCGGCGTGCCATTCCGACCTGCAATGCCAGAGAGCCACTTTGCAAAAGCACCCATGGCTTCCGTTGGCGCAAGCCCTGTTCGCCCTAGTTCGTCGAGAGAAAAACCGCTCACCTCCAGGGCCTTGGGATCGAAATTTCCGTTGATCGGCTTCAGCTCGCACGCGAAAGTCTGTTCAGGCTCGAAGATCGAGCAGGCCCCAATCGATAACAAGCTGAACTCGCCGGGAATTGGGCCTGCCGTCTCGACGTCAACCGAAACGAAAACTTCGCGCTTGCCGCTCATGAGATCAGTGGCTCCGCCGGAACGAGGGAGGGTCGGTTGCGGATCGCCTGCCAGTGCTCCCGGAACGCCCGCCGCCTGTCTTCCGCCGCGCCGGTCGTCTTCCAGTGGAGACCCGAAAACGTCGTGATATCAAAAGGCAGGCTTGCCCCTTCGCGCACCATCACCATGGTCGGCAGGCCGCGCCCCAGGGCATAGCCTAGCTCAAGGAAGCAATTCGGACGAGCGCCGGTAATATCTGCCAGAACGACGCTACTGCGATGGAGCTTGGCAAATATCTCCTGGTCGATCCTCGAATACTCATACGCCTGACGGCCATCGATCACGACCAACCGGTATCCCAACTCATCCTCGACCACAGGCTGAACAACCATATCGAAAAAGGTCTGGACGTCAGCATAGTCAGGCAGGTCCGGGTTCAGGAGGCGGACGGCAAAAGCCCTCGGCCTCTCGAGCGATTCCAACAGCTCGACCAACACCGAGACGCGATCCGCAATCGACTGCCGCTGCGGGAAGCGGATCCTGTTGATCCAATCATGGGAATCCCCGTCCTGTTCAATCTGAAACAGGCGCCGACTCTGGTGGCTGCTCAACCCGAAGCTATAGAGGCGCCGCGCGCCTGTGGTCTCCGGGCAAAGCGCCAGATTGAGCGGTATGACCGGTTTCCCCGCATCGTGGTACAAGTTGGCGAGGTAGAGCACGCCTTCTGCGCCGCCCAGGGCGACGAGGACGTCGCCGAAGCGGGCCTGTGCCTCCATGCGTTTGCTCGCCATATTCCAGTGCGCGGCATTCTCGATCTTCACCAGAGGTGAAGCGCGCAGTTCGTCCCACAGTTCAACATTGGCAACAGGGATTTGATCCTCGGTCTTGTGGTGCTGCACGGCAACGGCGAGCGGTCCCGGAACGCCGGACGGACGCAGCGTCCAATTGTCCTTGATCGCTTTCCAGATCAGCCAATCGAAGCAGATCGGCAGGCTGTCAACGTTGCGAATTGGTTCGGCATCCACTGGCACGACGAAATTTGCACCGCGTTTGACAAGTTCCCTCACCAAGCACGTGACGAGCTCCCTTGCAGCATTGACGTCGTGCGTCGGAGCGATCGCCCCGTCGTCGATGACGCTGCCGCTGATATGAATTCGGCGGCCGTACAAAGGAGAGCGCGCCATCATTTGTCCTCCATCACGGGCGACGCATGAAGCATCGCCGCCACCGACCTCAGGTGTTCGAAGCGCAGCGGCTCCTGCGGGTAGGCGTTGGCCAGGGCCGCGGGGTAGAGACGCGTGCGGATGTCCGAATACGTCCAGGACGGATGGCTTCCACGGGTCCCCGTCGCGGCTACCAGTTCAGAGATTTGCGCGGCAGGCAGGCCCAGCCCTCCCAGGTCCATTTGAAAGAGTTGGCGGCGCTCTTCCTCGGACGGACGCTTGAACTCCTCGATGATGGCGGCCCGCCGGCGCAGCGCAGCGTCGAGAACCGACAACCGGTTTGTGCAGAGAATCACGACGACACGTCCGCCATACTGGCGCAGATCGTCGACACCTTGGATCAATGTGTTCACTGCCACCTTGTCCTCGTGGTGGCTGTGGTCCTGCGAGCGGGAAGCGCCGAGGCTGTCCCCCTCGTCGATGATGAGGATAGCCCGGCGGCTCTTGCCGGCGGACTGGATCACCTTGCGAAATGCCTCGGCGATAAGTGTCCCCATCTCGCCCACCATGCCGCTGCCGCGAACTCGGTTCGAGAGCTTGAAAAGGATCGAATCCTCGCTCTTCGCCTCAGCCGCCAGCTTGTTGGCGATGCACTCAGCCATCGCCGTCTTGCCGGTCCCGACATCGCCATGGAAGATGACTAGCGGATACTGCTCGGCGACGAGATCGCATATGGCAAGCTTGCCGCCGTGGTGCTTGCGGTTCCATTCAGCCAGCCCGCCCACATTGAGCAGCAGGCGAAGCTGATCATGGACACGGGCATAGCGTGTGTCGAAGCCCAGCAAGATTTTCTCCCGCTTGGCTAGCGCCTCGCTGGGGAGTGGTGTTTCGTTATCGAAGATGCTTGGCTGACTCACGCTGCCCAATCCTTTCTCTGCATTCCGTACGCATTGCTGGCATAGTTACGGCCGCCTGAAGACGTAAGGCTGGTATGGCTGGTGTCGTCGTAGGATGTGACCCAGCCGATCTTCAGCTTGCCCTTCATGGCCTCGCGCGCCGCGCTCGTGTACGCCTCGGTATAACCTAGGATCAGCCGCAGATGCGCCCCGGCCACCTTCGGCCAAAGCACACCGCCCGGCCGGCTCGTCGTCAGAGACCCGGCATCCGTATGGACGTCGAACCGAACGGCTTTCTGCTCAACGCCGTAGCTGAGCAACGTCACATCAACCCAGGCGAGGTAGCCGGCCTTGGCCAGCACCTCGACGTCATGGGCATAGTCGGCAGCCTTGGCCGCCGTCCAAGCGCCGGTGCTATCACCGATCATGATCAGATCCGCCTTTACGCGGCGCACGACATTTTCGATGTCGACGACCGTGTAGGTGGCGCTGGCAGTGGCAGTCATGGTCTGGCTCATCTCAGTCCTCCGTCTTGAAGCGAGAACCGAAGATCTCTTTCCAGACCTCATTGTCGTTTTCAGCGGATGCGAAATTGGCAGCTTCCCAAGAGGCTTCCGCGGCTGCGACGATCTCCTTGCGCTCGGCTTCCGAAATCCGGCTGGTCACATTGTTGAGGCTATAGACCGGGTCGAGGATGATCACGGGATCGGAGAAGTTCCCGAACGGGGCGGTATTCTCGGGGAAGCTGATCTGCTCCTTGATACCCGACTGGGCGAGGTAGAGAAGGAAATTACGGAAGCGCTGCTCGATGGTGGCGGAATTGCCCTGGGTCGCCAGCACATGGGCCATGATCAGCTCGATCGCGAAAGACTTGAGCGGCTTGATCTCGGCATGGTTTCGCCACTTCTTCGCCAGGCGCACCAGTGTCCGGAAATCGCTATCGGTGTTCTTCCGATCCCGCACGAACTTGATCTGGCAAGGCGCGCAGGTCTGGACCTTTGATCCGTCATGGATGTCGAACTGCCACCCATAGCCGGGCCGGTTCTCGTCCTCGATCACCGGCACGATGTCGACGCTCAGACCGGAACCGACGAAGGTCACGGTCGCGGCCTTGCGCTGGATCTCGAAATCCTCGACCGACTTGTTGGGGTAAATCTTGACCAGCAGGTCGTAGATCGTGTTGCTCAGAGTATCGAGCGTCTCTTTGCTCGCATCGCGGCCTGAGATGTAGAACACCACGTCGACGTCGACCGGATCGACGCTGGTCTTCCGCAGGATTGTGTATTTTGCGAAGGACCCTGCTTTCACGACCTTGGTGATCTTGATCTCGGTCTTGTCGCGGACGCTCTTGCACAACTCAGCGATCAGGCGATCGACCTGTTCGTGATATTCCTTCCGCTTGTCCGCGGGCAGGCGTAGGACATTGTTGTCGTAGTAGCGCAGTTCCGTATTGCTTAACGCCATTGCGTTTCCTTTCCGGTTGGGCGCCAATCCGTTGACCGCCGACAGGCGACCATTGTCTCGCGGCGCGCCGCCCCGGTTTACAAACTGGCCTTCAGCAACAGCGCTCATCCCAGTTAGGAACCCGTTTACCTCTTTTCAAGGGATTTTGGTTTACAAAATTGCGCTTATATCGTAGTTTTGGAAACTGGAATCGCAAGGAGGCCACCATGATCGGAAGCAAACTCAAGGTTGCGCGATCGGCGTCGGGGCTGTCGCTACGCGCGCTCGCCGATGCCATGGACGGCATTGTCTCGGCCCAAGCCATTGGGAAGTACGAGAGAAACGAAGACATGCCGAGCTCGCGCGTGCTTATCGCGCTCGCAAAAGTGCTCGACGTTTCGGAGGAGTATCTCCTCAGCGATGACGAGATCGCCCTGGAAGGGGTGGACTTCAGGAAGAAGGTCGGAACGTCCTCCCGGGAAGAGGCCGTTCTCGAGGCACGCGCCATCCACATGCTGGAGCGTTATCTCGCCGTCGAGGATCTTCTCCAGATGCGAAGCGTCGAATGGGAGCAGCCACGAAGCGCTCCGCATCCCGTTGCGGACATCCGGGACGCCGAGGACGCGGCGCGCTCGGTGCGCGATGACTGGGGGCTCGGCAATGACCCTATCCCGCACCTCGCCGAATTGCTCGAGGAGCGTGGCATCAAGGTCCTGACGCTCGATCTCGATGATGTCGACGGGCTTGCCGCCAAAGTCCGGCGCAAAGATCGAGCGGCCGCGCGCGTGATCGTTATCAAGCGCAGCACGTGGTCGGAGCGCAAGCGCTTCAACCTCGCCCACGAACTCGGCCACATGGTCCTCGCGGCCAGCGAAGACGTGGATGAGGAAAAGGCAGCACATCGCTTCGCTGGCGCCTTTTTGATGCCGGCCGACGTACTGCGCACCGAGGTCGGCGTCCATCGGTCTACGATCAGTATCGGGGAACTCGTCGCGCTGAAGAAGCGCTTTGGTGTGAGCATCCAGGCCCTCGCTTATCGATGCAAGGATTTGGGCATCATCAACCAGGCCGCCTTTGCTCGCCTCTTCAAGGTATTTGCGGAGCGAGGGTGGAGGACGGCGCCTTTTGAGGAACCGGAGACGATGGAGCCGGAGCTGGAGGAACCCAAGCGCTTCGAGCGCCTCTGCTACCGGGCCCTCGCCGAAGGCGTGATCGGAGAATCCCGTGCTGCGGAACTGCTCGGCATATCCGTCCGCGAACTCGACGCCAGACTCGATCAGGTGGCGGCTTGATCAGTGTCGATTCTCGTTTCGGATACGTCTGTTCTGATTGATCTGGAGAGAGCGCAACTCCTCGAGGACACCTTTCGGCTGCCCTTTGAGTTCGCTGTGCCCGACCTTCTCTATGAAAGGGAATTAGCGGGCGCACTCGGTGACCAATTGGTGGCGTTGGGGCTGCGCGTCGAGGTCCTGACGCCCGCCGAGCTTAGCCGGGCGACCACGGTGCGGCGGCAGGACGCGCGTCTCTCGGTCCCGGACACGTTTGCTTTCGCCATAGCACAATCACGGCAATGGACGTTGCTCACCGGCGACGGCAGCCTGCGCGAGCTGGCCGTCGCCGAAGCGATCGAAATGCATGGCGTGCTCTGGCTGTTCGACGAGTTCGCGGATGGCGATCATGTTCCCTTCCATCGCCTCCATAATGGCCTGAGCACCATCTTCGCCCATCCAAGATGCCGGCTGCCGGCGAACGAAGTGCGACGCCGGTTGGCTCGATTCGCCGAATGAGGTCAGCGTCATCCTGGACATATCGCCTGGTGAAGATCGTGGGCGCTCGGTCAACCGGTCCGCAGCGTTGCGGCTTGGGGCGAAAAGAAGCTGCGGCATGGTCTATGGATGCAGCGAACTGCAAGCTACAATGAACAATAAGTATTAGGGCAAATTTGCGTCTCAGCCATAGCAATCGAGCCGCACCGGACTGGGGGAGACTAAATCTGCATGTTCATCGAACGGCTCACTCTAAGTAATTTTCGGTGCTTTGGCCCAGACACGTTGACGATTGACCTTACGCACGGTCTCACAGCTTTTATCGGAGTGAATGGCGCGGGCAAAACCGCCGTCATGCAGGCGCTGCAGCGCCTGTTCGGCATTACCGGCGAGCAGCGACGGCTTCGGCGTCAGGATTTTCACGTTCCGTCAGCCGAAGTCGCCCCGCCTCTGCAACGAGGCTTGGTACTGGAAGCTATCGTGGCTTTCCCCGAACTCGATGCCGCCGGCGCTGGCGGAGCCGCCATCCCGGAATTCTTCCACCAAATGGCCGCTGACGAAGCCGGCAACCTGAAATGCCGCCTGCGCCTCGAGGCGACATGGACCGACGACGGATCGCTCGACGGAACGATCGAGCAGAAATACTGGGCGATCCGGACTTTCGGCGCCTACACCGAAGCAGACTGCACCGAACTCAAGGCGACCGATCGCGCCCGAATCCAGATGATCTACGTCCCCGCGACGCGCGATGGCGCCTCTCAGGTGACGGCCTTCCTGCGCGGCAGGCTCTGGCGCGCGATCAATTGGTCGCAGGGGGTCCGGGACACGTTTACCGAGGTAGGCACGACGCTTAACGGCGCGTTCGCGGGAGAGCCGGCGGTCGATGTAATCGCCGCAGCCGTCAGGCGACGATGGCAGGAGGTTCACACAGCCGGGACCGACACGACGCCGCTCTTCCGCCCGATCGACCTGCGTTTCCAAGAATTCATCCGCAAAGTCGAAGTGGTGTTCCGCCCCGACGAGGCTGGCCGGGAACGGGCTCTCGATGATCTCAGCGACGGGCAGCGATCCCTCTTCCATCTGGCGATGACGGCGGCGATCCTCGATGTCGAGGCCGGGATCATCGCCGATCCCGCCGCGGCGGGCTTTCAGGAAGGCGGCGTGCCGCTGCCGGCCTTGACCCTCATCGCCGTGGAGGAGCCCGAAAACAATCTCGCGCCCTTTTATCTCTCCCGCATTGTTCGCCAGATCAAGGATCTGACGCGAGGACCGCGCGCCCAAGCCGTCGTATCCAGTCACTCGCCGAGCATTCTCGCCAGAGTCGATCCGACCGAGGTCAGGCATTTCCGGCTCAACCCGGCTGATCGCACTGCACGAGTCCGTCCGATAAGCCTGCCGCCCGGCGATGAGGATGCGTCCAAGTTCGTCCGGGAGGCCGTGCGGACCTATCCCGAGCTCTACTTCGCGCGCTTTGTCGTGCTCGGCGAAGGCGCGTCCGAAGAGGTCGTTCTGCCGCGTCTCGCCGAGGCTATGGGCTTGGAGATCGACCGCTCCTTCGTCGCGGTGGTGCCGTTGGGCGGCCGGCATGTGAACCACCTCTGGCGGCTGCTGACCGACCTCGACATCCCCTACACGACCCTTCTCGATCTCGATTGGGGTCGTGCCGGCGGCGGATGGGGGCGGATCAAAACGGCATGCACGCAGTTGCTCGCCAATGGCGTTCCACCGCAGGCCATTTTCGGCCAGTATCTCAATCCTCAAGGTCCAGCGGCCAATCTGGCGGCCTTTGACGCCCTGCCGATCCAGGGTTTCGCGCAGATCACGCAATGGACCCAATGGCTGCGCCAGTTTCATGTCTACTTCTGCGGCCCGCTTGATCTCGATTATTCGATGCTCAAGGCCTTCCCGGCCGCCTATCAAGTTGTCGAGCCGGGACGACAAGGTCCGTCTCCGCAAGGCGAACCACGAACGGCGGTGCTTGGCGAAGACGGTCTGCCCCAGCTGTACCCTGCCGATCAGGATGCCCTGCTGCGTTGGTATCGCTATCTGTTTCTCGGCCGTGGCAAGCCAAGCACCCATGTCCGCGTTCTGAGTGCCCAGGACGCGGCCGCTCTCGCGGCCGGCGCCCCTGAAGAATTGCGTGCTCTTCTGACCTCGATCGTCGCCCGCCTCACGCCCGCGGCTCCGGCAGGTGCCTGATCATGGGTCTTGTTCGTCCCGAGGACTGGTGCCCGCGTGGCATCAACGATCTCGAACCCGCAGCGTGGAATGCGCTCCGGCACGGCGGTTCGGCATGCGTGGTAGCCGGCCCCGGCGCCGGCAAGACCGAATTTCTGGCGCAACGCGCGGTCTATCTCCTCGAAACCGGAATCTGTCGTGCGCCGCACCGCTTACTGGCGATCTCATTCAAGACTGACGCTGCCAGCAATCTTGCCGCGCGCGTTCGGCAGCGCTGCCCTCCGGAGCTCGCCAACCGCTTCGTATCGCTCACGTTCGATTCATTCTGCAAGAGCCTTGTCGATCGATTTCTCAACGCCATCCCGGCCGATTGGCGCCCAACCCGGCCCTATGACATCGCGTTTCCCAAGCGGTGGCAGGTCGATCAGTTCCTGACGCTGTCACGCCTCAACGCGCCGCAGGAATGGCAGGCCGACATCGCCGCCTTCAGCGCAACGGACTTCGAAGCGCGGGTGGTCGGCGGCTATCGACTTCCCCTCGCGCCTCAGGCACCGCAAAACGCCGCAGAGTTCACCATCGCCCGATGGTGGGCGACGCAATTGCGGCCGGGCCATCCCTCCTCGTTGACTTTTGTCAGCATCAACCGTCTCGCCGAGCTCCTGCTCCGCGCCAATCCGCACATCCGTCGCGCGCTGATCGCCACCTACCCCTTTGTCTTCGTCGACGAATTCCAAGACACGACTTTCGCGCAATACGACTTCCTGCTCTCGGCCTTCGCCGGCGGACAGACCATCGTCACAGGTGTAGGCGACGACAAGCAGCGGATCATGATATTCGCCGGCGCTCGAAGCGATGCGTTTCAGCGGCTTGAAGTCGATTTCGGCGCAGCCCGCTTCCCTCTGCTCTTCAATTTCCGATCGTCGCCCGACCTTGTTGCCATCCAGCATGTCGTTGCGCGCGCGCTCGATCCAAATGCCGTTCAGACCGTTGCCCATGCGGTCCGCCAGGTCGATGGTGATGTGGCGCAAGTCTGGCGCAGCCAGACCAAAGCCGCCGAAGCCGCTCATCTCGCGCAATGGCTTGCCAATGACATGGCGGTCCGGGGACGATCGCCACGGGACTATGCGCTTCTCGTCAAGCAGAAATCCGATGATTACGAGCATGAACTCGCAGCACCTTTCGCCGCCCATGGCCTGCGCATCCGCAATGAGAGCCACGCTCTTGGGAAAACCTCGCTTCAGGATCTTCTCTCAGATGACCTCTGCCGCCTGGCGATAGCGATGTTCCGCCTCGGAGCGACACGCCGAGCGGCTGCGGCGTGGCAGTTGGCTTCGTCCGAAGTTCTGGCGCTCCGGGCGGTCACAGCCGACGGCGACATCGGCGCGGCGAAGGTCGAGGCGGACCTGACCGCCTTCCTTGCCACGCTTCGCGCCGACATGGCGGCGACAGCTCCATCCCGGAATAGTGCCGCTGACTTCGCGACGCGGGTCTTTGAATATCTCGATCTGGCAGCCATCGCCCGGACCTATGCCGAATATGGCGTCGGTGACCTCCTCCAGATCATCCTTGAGGCCTTCTGCCTGCATTTCTTCGCGTCGGCCGATGGCGCCGCCGACTGGACCGCGTGTCTGGACGGCTTCGAGGGCGTCAACCAGATCCCGATGATGACCGTGCACAAGAGCAAGGGGCTGGAATATGACACGATCGTCTTCGTCGGCCTCGATGACCAAGCCTGGTGGGCGCACGTTCCCGGAGATCCCGAGGGAGTAGCTGCCTTCTTCGTCGCCCTCTCGCGCGCCAAGCAGCGGGCTATCTTCGCGTTCTGCCAGGAACGCGGTGCGCGAAATAACGTCGCCGAACTCTACCAGCTCCTCACCGATGCCGGCGTGCCGGAGATCGCCATATGAGCGCGGAACCCGATCTCAGCGAGCGGCTGGCGGAATACCTCAAGACACGCTCCACTCATGAGCAGATGCCGAGCGTGGCGGCCGTTGCCGGCATCACCGTCCCGCCGCAGGAGGACAACATCAGCAAGCGCGATCGAGCGCGGATCGGGCTGCAAGGGAAGACCGAGCACGAACTCGGCGAGATCGCGCGCAGGGTCGGAGCCCATTTCGGCGACTTCGGCCTGGAAGAGGCAGGCTGGGCTGTTCTGGAGAGGGATTCGCCCCGGATCACCGAGATCACCAGGCGCGATGTCGGCAAATGCTTCGGCGACGATCTGTCCGGCGAACAGAGCGTCGTCGAGCTTGTTCGGCGGCTGTTCCCGATGGGGCTTGTCGGCACGGGGTTTTTCTCGGCCCGAACTCTCGCGGACGAGATCGACCAGCATATGGTGCGCAACTTCGGCGACTGGAGCGTCGAATTTCTGTTCGAACAGATCGGCGCCCTCACCTGTTCACGCGACCGCTTTGCCCGCCTGATCGAGGCAGCGCTTCATCCCCTGGGGCGACGTGGACCCGTGCAGGTCGATCTTGTCACTTCGATCAACGCCGTACTGCGGCGCGACGGATATGAGCTGAAGGTCGAGGGCGAGGAATCCGGCTATCCGCTCCATCGTCTCGCGCCCATCGCCCGTGGCGTGGCGGGTGCGCCCAAAAATCTGATCTTCGCCTCCAATGGCCCAAAGCCCGAGATCGGCTTCTCCGACGCCATCAACAATGACATCGTCATCCTCTCCAACGCCGCAAGCTGCCTGATCTATGATCGTCCGATCCGGCGTGACGGTCTGCTCTGGAGCGAGCTGGTCGAGTGGTGGCGAGCCCAGAGCCCGACGTCCGAGGACCCGGCCCGCGCGCTCGGTGAGCGATTGCACGCCTCGCTCGCCTCAGATGCCGAGCGCACCCTCTTCAGTACCTACTTCAAGCTCTACCGGTCACGCCTCGGCGACACCCTGCCGGCGCTCATCCCGCAGGTCTACCTCCATTACGATCCCGCCGTGGTGAAGCTTCTGCGCCATCGCTCCGGGCTTCGCCGGCAGCGTATGGATTTCCTGTTGCTGCTGCCTGGCCATCAGCGCGTCGTCATCGAAGTGGACGGATCGCAGCATTTCAGCGTCGAGGGGAAGCCCTCGCTCGCTCTTTACGCGGACATGGTCTCCGCCGATCGCGATCTTCGTCTGGGCGGCTACGAGATCTATCGCTTCGGATCGAACGAACTCGTAGGTGCCAATGCGTCAGCCGAAATCGAAGGCTTTTTCGATCGTCTCTGGGCGCTCCACAAACCAATGCCACTCAAATCCTGACGCCCGAGGTCGCCGCCCCTCATGAACAACAATGCCCGATATGATCTCTCCGACCGGCTCATCCACTTTTTCCGCCCGCTCGACACCCAGCATCCCGACACACCGACACTCCCCGAACATTGGGGCTTCTCCACGGTCGAGAATTTCGACGAACCGCTTTCGCCCTTCTTCCTGCTGCGCAACGCGGTGCGGCAGGGTCGGGTATGGGCTACCTGGTCCGTGCGCAGCGGCCGCCGCACGGTCTATGGTCCCGATCCCGCCGTCTACTTCACGGAAATGCCGATAGCGGCCTTCGTCGAGGCCGGCCTCGCCCGCGCCGCAGCTGGCCAGGCCATGAGCCCCTATGGTCTTGTTCTGCCAAATCCGCCATGTTCCAACTCGGCGCCCGTCCCGTCATTTATGGTTTGAGCGGCAATGTGAATGGATAGTGATGGGGTGGACGCCCCCTCGACGGCATCGATGTGCCAGAATGGTGGTGTTTGACAGCCACGTAAGAGAGGGAGCGTCCACAATGGAAGTTAACACGATCGGATTGGACCTAGCGAAGAATGTGTTTCAGGCGCATGGAGCCGATGCGGCGGGCGCCATTGTTTTCCGCAAGCAACTGCGACGCGACAAGGTGCTTGCGTTTCTCGCTGGGCAGCCGGCCTGCTTGGTCGCCATGGAGGCCTGTTCTGGGGCGCATCACTGGGCGCGCGAGATCGGCAAGCTCGGGCACACCGTTCGTCTGATCCCGCCATCCTATGTGAAGCCTTTCGTGAAGCGGCAGAAGAACGACGCCGCCGATGCCGAGGCGATCTGCGAGGCCGCACAGCGGCCGACCATGGGCTTTGTCGCCGTGAAGAGTGAGGAGGAGCAGGCGAGTGCGGCCGTATTCCGGGCTCGTGATCTGCTGGTGCGGCAGCGCACCCAGACGATCAACGCCTTGCGCGGCCATCTCGCAGAATATGGACTGGTCGTTGCCCAGGGCCCTTCTCACACCGCCAAGCTGATGGAAAAGGTAGAGGATCCTGAGGGCGATCTGCCAGAAGCAGCCCGCCTGGCCCTCACCATGCTGGTCGATACGCTGAGATCGCTGGAGGAAAGGATCAAGCAGCTCGATGCCGAGATTGCACGACGTGCCCGAGAGGATGAAGACGTGCGGCGGTTGGCAACAATCCCCGGCGTTGGTCCGATAACGGCAACGGCTCTGGTTGCACTGGCGCCTTGCGCCGCAATCTTCCGAAAGGGGCGCGACTTCGCCGCTTGGCTGGGCCTGACGCCGCTGCAACGCTCAACCGGCGGTAAACAGAAGCTCGGTGCAACATCGAAGATGGGCGAGCGTACTTTGCGTCGCCTGCTTATCATCGGAGCGAGCGCTGTCGTGCGGCATGCTCGTCGGCGAGGCATTCGTGAAGGATCGTGGCTTGGGCGCATGCTCGCCCGCAAGCCGCCAATGCTTGTGGTCGTCGCTCTTGCCAACAAGATGGCCCGCATCGTCTGGGCGCTCATGGCAAGAGGTGGGACCTACAGGGCTCCGGCCGTGGCAGCATAGCAGCTCGGTCTGAGGTCGTCGCAGGTGTAGGAAGGTCACACGGAGAGGTATGGCGCGACAGTCGATGAGAGACGGATCGGAAAAACCAGTTCAGCACAGAGCGCCTCGAGCGCGCGGTAGTGATATGGATCCGATCGGCGAACTCCCATACGGGCCGGCGGCAAATGGAAGGCCGCATCAGAGGCCGGACAGATGTCAGCACCCGACTACGCGCCGCTATACTGCCTTCGAAGATTCTTCTTGCGCTCACGGGGGCGTCCACAGATGTGCTGAAGGTTCTGCAAAAAGTTTTGGAGAGAGAATGGCGCCTGCTCTGAGGGGCGAGCGGCCATGGCACGGTGGTGACGTTGCGATCACCGATTCCCGTGGAAGGGGAAGTGCCATGACCAATCGAGACGTTAGACTGAGCAGAGGCGAGTTGAAAGCGTTGCTGTTGTCGGATGAGGACGG
>NZ_JAMYPT010000027.1:0-61861 GCF_040320505.1 Mesorhizobium sp. M0678
AATCGGTGATCGCAACGTCACCACCGTGCCATGGCCGCTCGCCCCTCAGAGCAGGCGCCGTTCTCTCTCCAAAACTTTTTGCAGAACCTTCAGCACACTATCCCGTGTTCGATCCGGCCGGCTCACCAGCGCTCAACGGATCGACCGCGCCAGGTTCTCGCCACGGCGGCAGCGAAGTCTTGCAAACACAACTCTCTGGCCGCGCGCCCTCAGTGTCTGTTCCGGCTACCGCCGACAATGCACACCCGCATAGATAGCTCAATCATGCTGCAGGGCACCTGATCTCCCTGGTGACCTACCCTGCACCTTGGCATTGTATGACAGACCCTTCCGCACAATAGGTTGGCGGGCCGCGTCGGCGCATTCTCCTGAGCATTGGTCACCACAGGCCACACGGGAGAAAGCAAATGCGAAACATAACTCGAGTCCTGGCCCTCACCGCAGCGCTTGCCGCGTCGGGCGGCGGGATGGCGCAGGCCGCGAATTCTCAGCCCAAGCCGACGATCGTGCTGGTGCACGGCGCCTTCGCGGAATCGTCGAGCTGGGATGCAGTCATCACCAAGCTCAGCAAAGACGGTTATGTAGCGATAGCCGCAGCTAATCCGCTCCGCGGCGTTGCCAGCGATGCGACAGCAGTCTCAGCCATCGTCCGGTCGGTTTCCGGGCCGGTCGTGCTGGTGGGGCATTCCTACGGCGGGCCTGTCATCACCGAGGCCGCCAATGGCAATCCCAATGTGAAGGCATTGGTCTACGTGGCGGGTTTCGCGCCGGATACCGGCGAATCGAGCCTTACGTTGTCCAGCATGTTTCCCGGCAGCACCTTGGGGAGCGCGCTTGCTCCCGTCGCGTTGCCGGACGGCGGACAAGACCTCTTCATCGAGCCGGCCAAGTTCCGCGCCCAGTTCGCCGCCGACGTTCCGCAAGAGCAGACTTTGCTGATGGCTGCCACTCAACGCCCTGTTGCGCAGGCGGCTCTGGCTGAAGCCTCGGGCGTCGCCTCATGGAAGACGCTGCCGTCCTACATGATCTACGGCTCGGATGACCGCAACATCCCGGCAGCCGTCATGAGCTTCATGGCCAAGCGTGCGCACGCGGTAAAGACCGTCGTCATCGAGGGTGCGTCCCACGCGCTCATGGTTTCGCATCCCGACGAGGTCACGTCACTCATCGAGGATGCTGCTGCATCGGTCAGTCAGTAGCAGGCCGGAAACGCCCAGCATCCGATCGAGCAACGAAAATAGACACGCAACACCAGGAGACCAGACATGAAGATCGTCGTCATCGGCGGAACCGGGCTGATCGGTTCAAAGACCGTGGAGAGACTGCGAAACAAAGGACACGACGTGCTTGCGGCGTCGCCGAATTCGGGCGTCAACACCGTTACGGGAGAGGGTCTGGCGGCCGCGCTTGCCGGTGCGCAGGTCGTCGTCGACCTCGCGAACTCGCCGTCGTTCGAGGAAAAGGCTGCCCTGGAGTTCTTCGAGGCATCCGGGCGTAATCTTTTTGCCGCCGAAACGGCCGCCGGCGTCCGTCATCACGTGGCGCTGTCGGTCGTCGGTACCGACCGGCTGCAGGGCATGGGCTATTTCCGCGGCAAGTTGCTTCAGGAAAAGCTGATCAGGGAGTCCGGAATTCCCTACACCATCGTTCACGCCACTCAATTCTTCGAATTCACCGCCGCCATCGCAAACACGGGCGCCGTCGGGGATACCATTCATATGTCGCCGGCCTACTTCCAACCCATGGCGGCTGATAATGTTGCCGATGCGATGGCGGACGTCGCGCTTGCCGCGCCGTTGAACGGCATGATCGAAATTGCCGGCCCGGAGCGTGTTCGCATGAGCGAACTTGTCGAGCGCTTCCTGAAGGCCACCAACGACCCGCGCAAAGTCGTCCCGGATCCCGGTGCGCTCTACTACGGCCAAGTGGCAATCGACGATCGAACGCTGGTGCCCGGCGAGAACGCGCGCATCGGCGCCGTGCGTTTCGATGATTGGCTCAGCCGATACACACCACCGAAGTAAGTAATCATCGGATAGGCCCGCCATTCGCACAACAAGGAGACCAGACATGATCAAAACACTTCTCTGCGCCGCGCTCACCTCCGCTTCCGTCACCGCAGCAATGGCCAATGACGCCGCCAGCGTGAAGCTTGTCTACGACCAGGCTCTTCCAAACGTGCCCGGCAAGAGCATGAAAGCCGTGCTCGTCGAGTACGCGCCTGGGGGTACGTCGCCGGCTCATACCCATCCCAAATCCGCGTTCATCTATGCCACGGTCCTGGAGGGGGCGATCCGAAGCCAGGTCAACGACGGGCCGGTGAAGACTTATCGCGCCGGCGAGAGTTTCTCGGAATTCCCTGGCGACCGTCATGCCGTCAGCGAAAACGCCAGCAAGACGGAAGGCGCACGTCTGCTTGCTATTTTCGTCGTCGACACCAGCGAGACGGAACTTACGACGAACGCGAAATGAAATCGTAGCCCCCGGGACCATCGGGGCGTACGCGAAGGGACGGTCAGTGACATGAATTCGATCGCCATCCGCACACTTGCGGGGATTTTGGTCCCCGATACTCCGCTTGTTGGCCGAGCGATCGAACATGCCCGCCAGCGATGTGAACCCTACCTGTTCAACCACGTGGTCCGATCCTGGCTTTTCGCGGCCCGGATCGGACAGATTCAGAATATCCAGCACGACGCGGAGGTTGTTGCCGTTGCAACCCTGTTGCATGACGTCACGCTCAATGAGGACTTCGCCGGGCCGCGCCGTTTCGAAGTGGAAGGCGCCGATCTTGCCCGCACTTTCGTTCGGGAGGGCGGCTTCGACGAGCGGCGCGCCCAATTGATCTGGGACAGCGTCGCGCTCAACTCGACGCCGTCAATCGGCCTCTACAAGGAGGCTGAGGTGGCGCTTTGCACAGCCGGTATCTGTCTCGATGTCGTCGGCTTGCAATACAGCCTCATTTCGTCAGCCGAGATTGCAAAGATTATCGGTGAGTTTCCACGCCTCCAAATGAAGCGACGGATGACGCGATGCTTTTGCCATATCGCCGAGGTCAGGCCGGAAACCACCTACGACAACTTTGCCCGGGACTTCGGCGAGCGCTTTGTTTCAGGCTACAAGGCGACTTCGGCAGTTGATCTTGTGATGAACGCTCCCTTCGAAGAGTGAACGCAGTTTCGATCCAGGTTCTATCGACACCGGTCGGTTCAGCCTCGCCCTTCAAGTGACCCAAACGCCGCGCGCCTGTCGCATGCCTGCGCCAAAGCGAATTGCCGAGGGCAGCGGTCAGGTGCCAATTTCCACCTCCTATACTTCGGTTTAGGCGCCCCAACCAAATCGAGTGGCAATACATATCATCGGCACGATAGCAACAGCTCGTCTCACCGGTCATCCTTACGCTGCAATGGATTGCAAACACCTCAAGGAGATAAGTAATGAATATTGCAGCGTCACCGGTCGCTCCGAAGGGAAAAGCCGTCGCCCAACGCGCGAGTTATGCCGAGCAGTCGCCGGAACTTCTGAAGAAATTTATTGAATTTCTTGGTGCGACGCGAGAGGGGTCGATCGAAGAACCGATCCGCGACCTTGTTGCAGTCCGAGCCGCGCAGCTGAACGGGTGCACCTTCTGCCTCGATATGCACGTCAAACAGGCGAAGATCCATGGCGAGCGCGAACTGCGCCTTTACCACCTGGCAGCCTGGCGGGATTCGACCTTGTTCGTTCCTCGCGAGCGCGCAGCCTTGGCATGGACGGAAGTCTTGACCAAGCTGCCCGAGCAGGGTGTCCCGGACGAGATCTACGATCGGGTCAGGTCGCAGCTTTCCGAGAAGGAAATCTCCGATCTGACCTTCGTTGTCATGGCAGTCAACTCTTGGAACCG
The DNA here is from genome assembly GCF_040320505.1 of Mesorhizobium sp. M0678. Classification (NCBI taxonomy): domain Bacteria; kingdom Pseudomonadati; phylum Pseudomonadota; class Alphaproteobacteria; order Hyphomicrobiales; family Phyllobacteriaceae; genus Mesorhizobium; species Mesorhizobium sp. M0678. Next base: position 3,884 of record NZ_JAMYPT010000027.1, read on the forward strand.
TCTGAACATCGGCTTCAAACCCGTCCCGGGCTCGGGCGATGCGAAGTTTGGCCTGAGCAAAGCAGCACTGAGCTAATCTTTGGAATGGGTCAGAATGGCGCTTGTTTGTGCGCCATTCTGACCGGCCGGGCGAAGGCGCCGAGCTCGGCGACCAACACTGGAACCGATCTCAGCCTCCCGGCCGCGGCCGCGAGGCGCTCTCAGGAGGGCGTCATGCGCATTGACAGTCTGCATCCAGTAATATCGGCCCGTCTCATGGTGGTCGATGTCGACGCTCCACTCCGCAGTGCGGCACTCTCACTTTCCAGGCCCGCAATAGGCCTGGTCGTGGTGTGCCACGGCAGTGGGGAGGCGGCAGGCGTGCTGAGCAAGTCCGACCTTGTCCGCCATCTGGCCAATTCAGGGCCAACAGAAGCGCCGATTGCGGCTTTGATGAGCACGTCCATCGTGTCCTGTGGTCCCGATGACGACCTTCATTCAGTCTGGCAGACCATGGCCGCGCAAGGCCTTCAGAATGTGCCGGTGCTAGGGGCTGACTCGAAACCGCTAGGCGTCCTCGATATCCGTGATGCGATGAAGGCGCTTTTCAAACAAGAGGAACTGCAGGAACGGCTGCTTGCCAACTACATCAGCGGGATCGGCTATCAATAGAGCTTGGTCTATCGTTTGGATATACAGAAGTATGTATCGGAGGCTTCTTAGATATAATTGACAATAAATGCCGTAAATTATAGCGTATTGAAGCAAATGGGTGTCGACTGAGCCAACGGGGTTATGAAATGTTTCGTCCGGACATAAAAGAAGATGTCTTCGACGGCCCGCCCGATGGTCTTGGAAGTGGTATGTCCGTGCAAATGTCGACGGCCGGCATCGTCCATGACCTGGGCAATCTCATTCAGGTCGCCTCGTCGGCGTTGAACCACCTGGCCCGCGATCCGAGCATCCAAGCGACTCCGGCGCTTGGGCCTGTAATTGCCGGCGCCAAAACGGCTTTGGAACGGGCTGGGGACCTTGTCCGGCAAACCATCAGCCTGGCTCGAGAGAGCCACGCGGAAATCGAATACACAAACGTAGATGCTTGCCTGGCTGAGATCGAAACCCTCGTGCGGAGCGCCTTGGATGCCAATTTCGGTCTTGAGCTTCGGGTTGGGTCCGACCTGCCTTTGGTGAGATGCGATCGCTTTGGGTTGCAAAATGCGGTTCTGAACCTTCTGTTCAACGCGCGCGATGCAATGCCTGACGGCGGTTTCATCTCGATCGATGCCGGCTTGGCCTCTGAGAGCTCTACCGCCGGTCAGGTAGATATCCGTGTCGCGGACAACGGTATCGGGATGACCAGCGAGACGATGGTCTGCGCCTTCGATCCGTTCTTCACCACCAAAAGCGAAGGCCTCGGCGGCGTCGGTCTGCCGATGGTGAAGCGCTTTGTCGAGCAGTCAGGCGGAAGCATCGATATTCAGAGCACACTTGGGGCAGGCACGACCGTCACTCTGCGGTTGCCTGCGGTGCGATAGCGGCCGGCCAATCTCCCTCCGGTGACAGACGTGACATACAATCGAGAGATAGAGATGGATGCACAAGTCGTTGAAGACGTCCAACAGCACCGTTTCGAGCTGCCGATCGCCGGCGATATGTTTGCGGCGGCCTACTATGGGCTCGAGGGCGGGAAGGTGGCGCTGATACACACCGAAGTCCCGTCGGAATTTTCCGGACAAGGGATCGCGTCGCGATTGGCCCAAGGGACCTTCGAACTGCTCCGCAAAACCGGCCGTAAAGCGATCTTGAAATGTCCCTTCATGAGCCGCTTTTTCGCCAAGCACCCGGACTATGCAGATGTCGTCGACGGCTAGTCAGGGCTCGAATGTCGAGGGTGTCCCAAGGAACTATCCAAATGCCTGACGAGTATGGTTTGCAGAGGTTCGTCAGCGCACAGGATCCGGTCTACGACGACGCGCTGGCCATTCTACGTCGAGGGATGATGTGCACTCCCTATATGGAGTTCATCTTCCCAAGGTTGGCCACCAGGCGGAGCGGTACTGCGCCTGAGCCATATGCAATCACATCGCTCGACGAAGCCAGCGCCTATCTCTCATTTCCGATCCTTGGAGGCCGTTATCGGGAATGCGTTGGCACCCTGCAGCGGCTCTCCGGCCTGAGCGCTCGCGCTGTCTTCGGTGACGTTGATGCGAAGAAGTTGCACGCGTCCCTCACGCTGTTTTCCGAAGCAAGCAACGACGAGTTGCTGCTCGAGACAATCTTCGACGTCTGGTTCGACGGTTTGCTCGATGAGGAAACGATGAACGATCTCTACTTGATGTCGTAGTGGTCTGCCTACGCCACCCGGCGTAAAGCTGTCGCGGCGCTGAGGTCACCATCCGCTGCCTTATCCCTCACACGCTGCCATCTGGCAGAGGCATGAGCTCGTGCTCTCCCGGCACGCCGGGGAAGCGGCGTTCGCGTCAATCCGCCTTTGCCTGCTCGATCCGTTCGGCTGAAGAGGAGACGAAGTTCCAATAGATATGACGTGGCTCGGCCAGGGGCTCACCTCCTATCAGCATCAGTCTCGCCGCATGGAAGGCAGGCGCCTGGAGCACAATCTCAGCGCCGGGCGCCAGAGCTACTAATTCGGCCTCATGAAACGTACCGAGCTGGCCGACAATTCCAACCTCACCGGCGACGATGTAGATCGCACGCGCACGGTGTTCGGGTTTCACCTGGTAGCGCGCGCCGCTCGTGAGCACAATTTCGGCATAGACCATGTCGGAGAACGTCCTTACCGGCGAGACCAACCCGTCGGACGCGCCGGCGATCAACGTAAACTCGACGCCGTCGGCACAGATCCTCGGTATTTCGGGGGCGCCAAAATGTGCGACGTCGGCGGCAATTTCTTCATCGCGGGAGGGGAGGGCGATCCAAGCCTGAGCGCCGAAGAGATTGCTTGCCGACGCCCGGACTTCCGGTGGCGTGCGCTCGGAATGGACGATGCCCGACCCGGCCGCACTTTACCCAAATTATCGCGATGGACGATCTCGCCATCGATCAGGTAGGTCACGGCCGCAACGCCGATATGCGGATGCGGTCCCATATCGAAACCGTGACCTGCGTCGAATATAGCGGGGCCGAAATGGTCGAACAGGATGAAGGGTCCGATCATCAGGCGATTCGAGGACGGCAATACGCGCCTTATCTTCAGTCCGTTCCCAAAATCACGTAGCCGGCTGGATGAGTGTATCGATGCCTGTGATATCGCTTTGGCGGATGGTCATGGATCTCTGTCCTTCTGCATGCCTTATCAGCCAGGTGCTCGAACTCGCTTGAACGGAGCGGCGCGAAAGACTGTCTGAATGGCTTTGAGGAGCGCGAATTTGGAGCCCGCATGGCGCTGTCCGGCGATGCCGCTTTCATTAAGAGCCGACACCCTCATCGACAGGATCGCGGCAAGATCTTCGGCCATTTCGGGCCTGTCGTGCAGCAGCGGCGCAAAGCTTTCCTGGTCTATCTCGTAAACAGTGACAGGGGTCATTGCCCGCAAACTCGACATCTCGCCAATGCCGGCGAGCAAGCCGGTCTCGCCGAAGAAATCGCCAGGTGCAAGCCGGCCGATCTCCTGCAGTTGATCATCGCCCTCGCCAATTTGCCGGACGATGGCGCCCCTCCGAACGATCATGAGCGACGGCAGCATCTCTCCCTGTCGTGCGATGATTTCGCCCTTATGGTAGGTGCGCACCGAGGCCGCTTTGGCGAGCGACTCCTGCTCGGTATCCGTTAGCGCCGAGAATACCGGTATGGAATTGATGAGTTCGATCGGGGTGAAGCCTTGGGAGGCCGCCGTCTCGTGGCCCGGCCGGTTGGTCATGGCAATCGAGCCCGAAAATGGCTCCGCCAGCAGCATGCCGGTCGACTTTGAATGGCGATAAATGAGATCGAAGATTTCGTTCCGAGCGGCACTTCGCTGGTCGATACTTGCGACGCGAAAAAACAACTCGATCTCGATAGCTGCGGCATCCAGGCTTCTGATGGTGACCGAAGGCGAAGGCTCCTGGAGGATTGAATTGCAGCTCAGCAAGACAGTGCGCATGAGCTCTACGATGATCGCCGGCGTCTTCGTTGGCGCCACCTTGACGGTTACGGCAAGTCCATGGCTCTCGTCCGGACCGCTTAGATTTGTTACCCCGATCTTGGCGAGAAGGCTGTTTGGCAGCGCCACGACATTGTGTGTCGAGGTCAGAAGTTGGGTCGACCGCCAATTGGTCTCGACAACGCGGCCTTCGGTTCCGTCGCCCAGAATGATCCAGTTTCCAAGCACGTAAGGGCGGCCGAGGTTAAGCGCGATCGCCGAAAATACGTCACCAAGCGTATTCTGGAGCGCCAGTCCCAGGATGACGGCAAAGACGCCCGACGTGGCAATGAGCGTTCCGACCGGCACTGCAAAGACAAACGCCAGGATCGACAGGAACATTCCAGCGTAGACGACACCGACCACGACGTCCTGCAGGAGACGTGCCTCGCGCGGCTTTCGCTCGAAGACGAGATAGATACGGACAAATCCGATTAGCGCCCAGGCAAGGTGAACCCACCAGAGCAGCTTGACCGAGCCGATGAGGATCGCTCCTCCGGTTGTCTCGTTGTCCCCTGCGGTCTCGTATGGCACGACGCGCAGGTCGAGAACCATGGCCGACATCGCGAGGAAAAAGCCGAGTTGGACGACCAGCTTCGCATTGGCGAAGCGTCTGGGGATGAGGGACCAAACGACGATCCCGGCGAGGCCGAGCAACACGATGTAGACCAGAGGAGAGTTCCACCAGCTCATGAACGATCCCCGCGATGCCAAGTTCAATGTTTGGTCTCCGGCCCGGCGATCGGGCCTCTGCCGCTGGCCTTGTCTTTTTCGAGAACTGCTTCGGTGATCGAATTCGGCAGCCGTCGCGGCTTTTCGATCAGCCCGAGCACCGGCATGGCGATGATGAAGAACGCAAAATAGTAAAGCGTCGCCAGTTGGGACATGACGACGTATGCGCCTTCCGCCGGCCGGGAGCCGAGCCAGCCGAGAAAGAGGGCATTGGCAACGAACAGCCAGAAGAGCACCCTGTACCAGGGCCGATAGACCGCCGAGCGCACCTTCGAGGTGTCGAGCCACGGCACCAGGAACAGCACCGCGATCGAGCCGAACATCGCGAGCACGCCGCCGAGCTTGGAATCGATGGGCCCGATATTGAAGGTGATGGCCCGCAGGATCGCGTAAAACGGCAGGAAGTACCATTCCGGGACGATGTGGGCCGGCGTCTTCAGCGGATTGGCGATGCTGCTATTGTCGGGATGGCCGAGGTAGTTCGGCAGGTAGAAAACGAAATAGGCGAAGAAGAACAGGAACACGAGGATGCCGAAGGCATCTTTGACGGTGGCATAGGGCGTGAAGTCCACGACATCAGTTTTCGATTTGACCTCGATGCCGGTCGGATTGTTCTGGCCGACGACGTGAAGCGCCCAGATATGCAAGGTCACCACGCCCGCAAGCACAAATGGCAGCAGGTAATGCAGCGCAAAGAAGCGGTTCAGCGTCGGATTGTCGACCGCGAACCCGCCGAGCAAAAGCTGCTGGAGCCAGTCGCCGATCAGTGGGACGGCGGTGAAGAAGTTGGTGATGACAGTAGCGCCCCAGAACGACATCTGTCCCCAAGGCAGCACGTAGCCCATGAAGGCCGTCGCCATCATCAGCAGGAGGTTGGTGCAACCGAGCACCCACAGCAGCTCACGCGGCGCCTTGTACGAACCATAGTAGAGCCCGCGGCAGATGTGGAGGTAGACGGCAATGAAGAAGAACGACGCGCCGTTGGAATGGAGGTAGCGCAGCAGCCAGCCCGAATTCACGTCGCGCATGATCTGCTCGACCGAGTTGAAGGCCAGCCCCGTATCAGGGGCGTAATGCATCGCCAGCACGATGCCGGTCAGGATCTGTGAAACCAGCATGATCGTGAGAATACCGCCGAACGTATAGGCGTAGTTCAGGTTGCGCGGCACCGGATAGACGATGAAGCTGTCATAGACCAGCCGCGGCAGCGGCAGGCGGGCATCGAACCAACGTTCGATTCTGGTTTTGGGCGTATAGGTCGAGTGTTTGTCGCCGCTCATCGAAATGCCCCCTGCCTCAGCCGATACGGATCTTGGTGTCGTCAATGAACTGGAACACCGGCACCGCCATGTTCTCCGGCGCCGGCCCCTTCCGGACGCGGCCGGCGGTGTCGTATTGCGAACCATGGCAGGGGCAGAACCAGCCGTCGAAATCGCCTTCCTGACCATGCGGGATGCAGCCGAGATGGGTGCAGACCTGGATCATCACCACCCAGGCTTCCTTGCCCGGCATAGTTCGATTGGCGTCGGTTGCCGGCGCATCGGCCGGCAGGTTGGCGTTGCGGGCAATTGGATCCTTGAGCTCGGCGAGACTGACTGCCTGGCCGTCCTTCCTCTCTTTTTCGGTGCGGTTGCGCACGACAACCGGCTTGCCGTGCCAGTCGACGATCAGCGACGTTCCCGGCGTCAGCGAGGAGACGTCGACCTCGATCGCGGCGGGCGCCTCGACGCGCAATGTGTGCTCGGCTGTGGAGGTTTCGGAAAGGTCGGCCATGATGGCGACTCCTATTGTCGGAAGCTGCGTCATCGCGTTGGTGGCAATCGAGCAAAAGCAGACCACGGCTTTCGCGTTTCCAGTCTGCTCGTGCCGCGCGGAAATATGCCGGCCGTGGCCGGGTGTGAGCCATCGTGCCAACGGCACGTGCGTCCAATACTTTCGTTTAGGATTTCCTGAGCGAAGGACTGGCCGGGCTGGCGATGATGCCATCATGGAAGGTTCTGGATTCCTCCAGATAACCGTTGGCCGCTGAGCTGGCATACGTCCCGGCATTGTGCACGGCGATCCCGAACTTCACCCCGACCATACCTCGGCATAGGCACGTCTAGCTGTCGGTGTCGTAGTCGTCGTCTCCGCCAAGTGCGAGTTTCTGGAGCGGTTGTCTCGCGTGGCGCGGGGCAGGTTTTCCGCTCGGCGACGACCAATTGTGGGATTCAATCGGGTTCAGAAAAGGGAAAAGCGGTGAAACTCTACTACAGCCCTCTCGCCTGCAGCCTGGCGGACCACATCGCTCTGGAAGAGGCCGGTGTTTCCTTCGAGCGCGAAAGTGTGAACCTCAAGACCAAACGGACAGGCTCCGGGGATGATTTCACTACCGTCACGCGCAAGGGCTATGTTCCAGCCCTCGTGCTGGATAGCGGCGAAACGCTGACGGAAAATATCGCCGTCCTCGACTGGATTGCGTCGCAATACCCGCCACTGGGAGTGGCGGGGCCGTTGGGCCGTACCCGCCTTCTCGAAGCGCTGACCTACGTCTCAACTGAAATACACCGAAGCTTCAAGCCGATGTGGCACCAAAGCAGCGATGCCGAAAAGGCCAGGGCGAGCGCGACGATTACGAGCCAACTCGAGTTCTTCGCTGACGGGCTCGAGACCGACTATCTGTTCGGCGACAAACCCAGCGTCGCGGATTTTTATCTTTTCGTGATGCTGCTTTGGGCGGCCCGCTTCCACGTCCCTCTTCCCGCGCCTTTGCAAGCCCTTCGCGTCCGAATGGCTGCCCGACCGGCCGTGCGCATCGCAATGGATCGCGAGGGCCTCGTCTGAAGCCGAGGGCGACTTCGAGCATAAGATCAGATGCAACATGTCCTCTCGCCCAAACAGAAGATCAGGAGTCATTCTCATGCTGCCGTTCCTGCGGATGCTACATCCAGCCGGTTCCAAGCGCGGGGACGGCCTAAGTCTCGAATTTCTGAGGAGGGAAATCGAGGAAACGCTTGACCTGACCGACATTCCGTCAGAGCTCGCCGCACTGCCCCCTGGCCGAGTGGTTGCAATACTGGATTCGCCGCAGTCACCGTCGAAATAAGCGCAATATTTCCTGTCGGCCGATGCGGCGGCCGGTCTAGTTGTTCCCGCTTGTTGGTCATCATAGAGGCTTCATCATGAATGCGAGTAAGGCTCCCGACACGGTCGATCATCGCCGCCGGCGCATTGTCGGTGCGACAGCAATGACGTTCGCCGCCACCGAACTCGGCTTGAGCGCGCCGGCAGCCACTTGGATGGTCGAGGCGAGGGCATCCGCGACGCAAGCCAGGCCGGAATCATTCGGCTCGCTCAGACAGGTCAATGCCGGAAAACTGAGCGTCGGATATGCGGAGCTGGGGCCTGCCGAAGGTGCTCCAGTGATCCTGCTTCATGGCTGGCCCTATGACATTCACACCTACACCGACGTCGCTCCTATGCTTGCCGCAAAGGGGTACCGCGTGATTGTGCCCTACCTGCGCGGCTACGGCACTACGCGATTCCTGTCGGACGAGACGATGCGCAATGGCCAGCAGTCGGCGCTCGCCGCGGATGCGATCGCCCTGATGGATGCGCTGGGGATCGAAAAGGCCACGATCGCCGGCTGCGACTGGGGCGCCCGAACGGCCAATGTCGTTGCCGCGCTCTGGCCTGAGCGTTGCAAGGCGATCGTCTCGGTGAGCGGCTATCTCATCGGAAATCAGCGGGTCGGCATGGTGCCGCTGGCACCGGAGGCGGAGCTTCAATGGTGGTATCAGTATTACTTCGCCACGGATCGCGGCCGTGCCGGCTACGAGAAATACACGCGCGATTTCGCCAAACTCATCTGGCAACTCGCTTCGCCGCAGTGGAATTTCGACGATGACATCTTCCAGCGCAGCGCCGCAGCACTGGACAACCCGGATCACGTCAGCATCGTCATTCACAATTACCGCTGGAGGCTCGGCCTGGCACAGGGCGAGCCGGAATATGACGTTCTGGAAAACCGGCTGGCCCAAGCTCCCGTGATCACAGTGCCGACCATTACCCTTGAGGGTGATGCCAATGGTGCACCCCATCCCGACAGCAGTTCCTACGCCAAGAAATTCTCGGGCAGATACACGCACCGGATCATCACCGGCGGTATCGGCCACAACTTGCCTCAAGAAGCCCCGAAGCCTTTGCCCAGTCTGTCATCGACGTCGGCGAATACTGATCAAAATCCATGACGTGCCCCGACCGTAAGGAATAACACGGGAAGATTCCTGGTTCTCGGCACAGCCTCCCGTCCGCTTAGGCGAGAACAGCTCTCCCGCCGACCCAGACCGACGCGATGTTGGCCCTGGAAGCGGAGTAGACGATCTTCTGAAGGATGCCGTCGCCGTCGTCGAGTTCGTCCCACAGGTGAATTGTGCCTCTGGGCGCGGCGGTGTCGACCAGGATCGCATCGAAATGGTAGCCAGGCGAGAATCGCCCCACAGGCAAGCCGAGTGCCGCGCCACCGCCTGCCGTCGCCAGGTGGAAGGACTCGCGAAAGTCGACGCGTGCTGTTCCGGCCGTGCCGCGCGTCTCGGCCGCTAGCGCCGGGTCGGTGCCGGTTTCCAGCATGCGCGACGACATGACCGTCGCGCGCATCGCATCGAACATCGAGGCGCTCGGTCCCCCGGAAATGTCGGTGCCGAGCCCGACCTTGACACCCTTCTCGAGGGCCGCCCTCAACGGGAACACGGCGCCTGCGAAGTAGGCGTTGGAGACGGCGCAGTGCGCCACGGCCGCCTTGCGCACGCTGATCGTCTCCATGTCGGCAAGCGTAATGAAATTGGCGTGCGCGAGCACGCTGCCGGCGCGCAGCAGGCCAAAGCGATCAAGGCTCGACGTGTCGCTGATCCCGTGGCGCTGCAGCACGTAGCCATGCGCCCAGTCGCTCTCCGAGCAATGCGTCTGCACATGGCAGCCGTATTCCTGCGCAAGCGTGCCGAGCCCTTCGAGGGCGGCGTCGGTACAGGAGGGGATGAAGCGCGGCGTAATGACCGGCTTTACCCGTCCCGTGGCATTGTCCGGATGCCCATGCACGTAGCCGATCAGAGCGCGCGTGCCATCGATGGCCGCGTCCGCCGAGGTATCGCGATAATAGGCCGGGCACTCGTCGGGATTGTCCATCGCCACTTTGCCGACCAGCGCACGTTGCCCGCGTTCGAGGCAAATGTCGACGAGCAGCCTTGTCGCGTCCTGGTGGATAGTTGCGAAGTAGAGCGCTGTGGTCGTGCCGTTAGCGATCAGGTCGTCGACCAGCAGGCCGTAGCTGCGCCGCGCGAAGGCGAGATCGGCGTAGCGCGCCTCCAGGGGAAACGTGTGTTTGTGGAGCCAGGCCTCGAGCGGCACGTCCAGCGCCCGGCCGAGCTGCGGATATTGCGGCGCGTGCACGTGAAGATCGACGAAGCCGGGCAGCAGATAACTCTGCGCCGGCAAGGTCGCCAGCGAACCGGTCCGGCGCGCGGCCTCCAGCGCCTCGTCATAGCCAGCACCATGCGGATGCAGCACCGAGGCGATGATGCCTGATTGATCGATTGCGATCAGGGCATGGCGCAACTCTTCCACGAGCCCGCGCTCCGGAGCGTGAAAGCCGCTGGCCAGAAGCGTCTTGCCGCTCAGGTCGCTCACCTGTCCTCCGCCGAAGAACAGCTACGCACTGCCGTCGCGAAGCGCCAGAGCGCGATTGCCCGTCCGTCGATGCCGATGACAATATCGGAAGGGCAGCCGCTCATGCGGCTTGCGCCGTCGTGCCGTAGGTGATGCCCTTCTCCTTCAGCCAGCGGCGATAGGCGATCGACGAGCCGTCGGCCCGCGTCGGGATTTCCGCGCGCGGCTCGAGCGGCAAAAGAAGTGGCCGCTGGTTCTCCAGGATGATGCGGTCCTGCAGGAAGATGAGCTGCTGGAACTGCACCAGTTCGGTCGTGGTCGATACGTCGTCGATCAGGAACATGACGGGGTGCGCGCGGCAGCGGTCCGGATCGAGGGGCTGCACGAACAGACAGATCACGTCCCACCGGGTAGCCGAGTTGGGGCAGGTCTTGTAGAGCATCACCGCGAAAGGATTGGCGACCCGGTACATGTATTGGGTCATGATGCCATCGGTCGCCGAGAGTGCCGCCTGCGGCTGGAAGAATTCGCAGTTGGTCGCCCACACCTCATCCACGTCGCGGCGGATTTCGGTTGTGTAATGCCGCACTTCCGTGTGCGGCTCGGCGCCCAATATGTCGGTATGGACGAAGGGGAAATGCGCCATGTCGAGGAAATTCTCGACGATGCGCAGGCCGGACGCCTTTACCGCGATCGCTCCGCAAACGACAGGCCGGCGGTCGTCCTCATAGGCCTCCGGGATCGACAGCACATCGCCGGCCGGCATGCCGAGCGTGATCCATAGATAGCCGTAGCGTTCCCTGGCCGGGACTTGGCTGCCGTCGCCGGCACGCGACACATTGACCGGGCCTGCCGTATCGCGGGCTACCAACAGATCGATGCCCAGAAGCCGGTTCGGCATCGTGCCGACCGGAATCTCGTTCAGCGCGTCAATGCAATACCATTGGTCGAGGGCCGCCTGCTCCGCAGCTCGCTTAATGGTCATTGTTGCGTCCTTCCTGTGCTATCTCACTGCCGATAGATGCGGTCCATCACGGCCCGGTGTTCGGCCATCGCCGCCTCGACATCGAAAGAGGCGAAGTCGCCTCTCGCGATAATCTGCCGGCCGTTGATGTAGGAATAGTCGACCTTGAAGGGTCCGCAAAGCACCAGCGCGGCGAGCGGGTCGCGCTCGGTGCCGGAAAGGCCGAGTTGGCTGCGTTTGACCGCGATGAAGTCGGCGCACATGCCGGGCGCGAGATGGCCGATGTCATTGCGACCGAGCAGGGCAGCGCCGCCGCGCGTCGCCATTTCGAGGGCCTCGCGCGCGGACAGCGCCGTCGGCGTGCCGCCGAAACCGCCGCGGCCGCCGGGCTTTTCGGAGAGGTAGTGGTGCGGCGCGACACGCTGAAGCATCAGCGCCAGCCGCGCTTCCATGAACAGGTTCGACGTGTCGTTCGAGGCCGAGCCGTCGACGCCAAGGCCGACCTTCACGCCCTTGTCGAGCATCTCGCGGATCTTCGCGATGCCCTGGCCGCAGCGCATGTTAGCCGACGGGCAATGGGCGACCCCGGTGCCGGTTTCGGCGAAGCGGTCGATCTCGTCGCCGGTCATGAAAATCGAGTGGGCGAACCAGACGTCGTCACCGAGCCAGCCGACGGATTCGGCGAACTCGACCGGCCGCTTGCCATAGATTTCGAGGCAGTACTTCTCCTCGAAAAGCTCTTCGGCAAGGTGCGAATGCAGGTTCACGCCCTTGTGGCTGCGCGCCAGCGATGCCGCATCGCGCATCAACGCCGGAGTCACCGAGAACGGCGAGCAAGGAGCCAGGATGATTCGGCTCATCGAATGCCGCGACGCGTCGTGATAGCCGCCGATCAGCCGTTCGGCATCCTTCAGGATATCCTCTTCCTTTTCGACGCAGCGATCCGGCGGCAAGCCGCCCTGGCTTTCGCCGCGCGACATGGCTCCACGCGCAGCGTGGAAACGCAGACCGATATCGCGGGCCGCACCGATCGTCGCGTCGAGCGTGCAGTTGTTGGGCAAGATGTAGAGGTGATCGGAGCTGGTCGTGCAGCCCGAATGGATGAGCTCGGCCATCGCTACGCGCGCCGAGACGCCTATCGCATCGTCGTCGAGCTCGGCCCAGATCGGATAGAGCGTCTTCAGCCAGACAAGCAGCTCGTCGTTCTGAGCCATCACACGGGTGAGATTCTGGTACATATGATGATGCGTGTTCACCATGCCCGGCATGACCACATGGCCCGATAGGTCGAGCACCTCGTCGGCACTGGAGGCACTGAGTTCCGCGGTGGTGCCGACCGCTTCGATGACGTTGTCGTCGATCAACAAGGCGCCGTCGGAAATCTCGCGGCGCGTACCATCGAAGGTGGCGAGCAGATCGATGTTCTTGACAAGCAGGCGGGGCATGATGGTCTCAACGCATGTCGCGGAAATAGGGTTCGCCGAGAGCAGCCGGCGCGGCCATTACCCGGCGCATGCGCTGCCAGGCAAGCACCGGCACGATGATCAGGGCGATCGTGCCGAGATAGGGCAGCATCGACAGGATCGGCGCCGCGATCGGCCAGTTGCGTGCTTGGCCGACGAAGCCGAGAGAGGTGATGAGACCGAACAGCAGAGCGGCCAGCACGGCGTTGAGGGGCCGGTAGCCTGCGAAGATGACGAGAGAGACGGCAATCCAGCCGCGGCCGGCCACGACGCCTTCCGACCAGGAGGGCACGAAGGCAAGCGTGAGGTAAGCGCCGGCGCCGGCCGCCAGCGCCGAGCCCGCGGCGACATACCAGAAGCGGATGCTTTGCACCGAAATGCCGGCGGCGTCGGCTGCCGCGGGGTTTTCGCCCACCGCGCGCATGTTCAGCCCGTGGCGCGTGCGGAACATGATGTAGTGCAGCACAACCGGCAGGACGATGTAGATCAGGTAGACAAGGATGTTCTGCGTGAAGATCGCGCGACCGAGCAGCGGGATGTCGCTAAGATAGGGAATAGCGATCGGCGCGAAGGTCGCCGGCGCCGGCATGCCGGAATAGGCGCGACCGATCGTTGCGGCCATGCCGGTGCCCATCAGCGTCAGCGCCAGGCCGCACAACACCTGGTTCGCTTTGACGACGACGGTGCCAAGAGCGAAGACGCAGCCAACGAGGAAACCGACGGCAAGTGCAAGGACGAAGCCGAGCATAGGGTGCGGCGTGGCGACGACGACCGCGATGCCAGTGATTGCACCGAGCGCCATAAGCCCTTCGACGCCGAGATTGACGACGCCGGCGCGCTCGGAGAGCGTCTCGCCCAGCGCCGCCAGCGCCAGCACGCCGCCGGCGAGAATGGAGGTCTGTATCAGTCCGGCGATCATGTCCATCGGTGTTTCCTCAGCTCGCGGCCGGTTCGGTCCGCGTGATGCGGTAGTGAGCGAGTTCGTTGCCGATCGCCGTGAAGAACAGGATCAGTCCGGTGATGGCGAGCACGGCCGAGACGGTGATGCCTTGCGTCTGCAGGATGATGCCCGAATTCAGGATGACGCCCATCAAAGCCGCGCCTGCGAGCACGCCAAGTGAGGAACCGCGCGCCAGCACCGCGACCATGATGCCGAGATAGCCGAAATTGTTGGAGATGCCGCCCTGCAGGCGATGCACCGTGCCAGCTACTTCCAGCATACCGGCGATGCCGGCGATCGCTCCCGACATCAGCAGGACGACGATCAGGCGGCGGCGGAACGGCATGCCCGCATAAAGCGCCGCGCTCGGGTTCGACCCAGCGACCCGCACCTCGTAGCCCCAGCGCGTGTAGTTGAGCAGTCCTGCGATGACAAAAGTGAGCAGGATCGCCAGCGGGAAACCGTAGTGCACGATACCCCAGAATTCAGGCACGTCATGCGGCAGACGTGCGGTGGTCGCGAGCGCATGGCCGCTCGGGTCGAGCCATGGTCCGGTGGCGACGTAATAGACCATCAGCGTCGCCACGAAATTCAGAAGCAGGGTGGTGATGAGTTCGCTGACATCGGCGTAGGCGCGCGCCAGCGTCGGCACCAGTATCCAGAGCAGCCCGCCGAGCGCGCCAGCGATGAACATAACAGGCAGGATCAGCCAGGTCGGGCCGGGAATGAACAGCGCGACCGCCGTGGCGCTGAAGGCGCCGGCATAGAATTGGCCCTCCGCGCCGATGTTCCAGGCGCCGATTCTCAGCGCTACCCAGACCGACAGGCCGGTCAGGATCAGGGGAGTGACCAGAAGTCCGACGTCTTCCAGCCCGAAGCTCGAGCCAAAAGTCGAGTTGAGCACCTCCCAGGCGAGTTCGACGGGAGCATTGCCGCGAGCGGCCAGAACCAGGCCGGCGACTCCCAGCGCCAGCACGATCGCCAGGGCACGTGCCGCAAAGGCAACGGAGGGCTGCGCGGATGGAACGCGCTGGAGCTTGATCGCCAAGGTCAGTGCTTCCTGGCAGCGGCCTGGGCGCCAGCACTGGACCGCATCTGCCCGCCCATCATCAGGCCGATTTCCTCGATGTCCGTGGAGGCAGTCTCCACCACGCCCATGATCCTGCCATGGAACATCACGGCGATGCGATCCGATAGATTGAACAGCTCTTCCAGCTCCTCGGAAATGAAGAGCACGCCGACGCCGGCATCGCGCAATTCGACGAGATAGTGCATCATCGTGTTGATCGCTCCGACATTGAGGCCACGGCTCGGATAGGCGGCGATCAGAACCTTGCTTGCGATGCGCATCTCGCGGCGTGCGACGAGGCGCTGCTGGTTGCCGCCGGAAAGGTTGCGCATGGGCATGCCGAAATCGGGCACCGCAACGGATGCCGCTTCGGCGATCGTGCGCGCGAGAGCTGCCGCAAGGCGCGGTCGGAACGCGAAGCCCTTTGAAACAGGCGCCGACGCATATTCGCGGATTATGGCGTTGTCGGTGATTGAAAGCGCCGGCGCCAGGCCGCTGTGCAGCCGGTCTTCGGGAATGTGGCCGACGCCGAACTTGGCGTAATCGACCGCGCCGGCGGTCGTGACGTCCTTTCCGCCGAGCAGTATCTGGCCCGAGTGGATCGGCCGTAAGCCGGTGACGACCTGGGTCAGCTCCTTCTGGCCGTTGCCGGCCACACCGGCGATGCCGAGAATCTCGCCGGCATGGATGTCGAGCGAAACCTCGTCGAGAAGGATGCCGCCCACGTCGTCACGCGCGACGACGGATTTGAGGCTGAGCACCGGCTCGGCGGAGATGCCGGCCGCGCCTGGCTGCCTGGCACGCAGATTGCTGAGCACGATCTCACGGCCAACCATCAGGCGCGCCAGCATCTTCTCGCCGCAGTCCGCGGTATTTTCGGTGGCCACCTTGCGGCCGCCGCGCAGCACGGTGATGCGGTCTGATATTTCCAGGACCTCGTCGAGCTTGTGGCTGATGAAGATCACCGCATTGCCCCGGGACACGAACTGCTTGAGCGCCTTGAAGAGCTCGCGCGCTTCCGCCGGAGTAAGCACTGCAGTCGGCTCGTCGAGGATCAGAACACGGGCATTGCGCGCGAGCACGCGTAGGATTTCCACGCGCTGCTGCTCGCCGGTCGAAAGATCGGCGACGCGCGCGGATGGCCGTACCGCGAGGTTCAGCTTGTCGGCCAGTGCGGCAGTCCGCGCCTCGAGCACCGACGAGCCAATACGCTTGGGCGTTTCGGACCAGCCGAGATGAATATTCTCGGCGACCGTGAAGGCGGTCACCAGCTTGAAATGCTGGTGGACCATGCCAATACCGGCGAAGATCGCATCGACTGGTGACGCGAAACGTTTGGCATAGCCGTCGACGACGATCTCACCGGCATCCGGCTGATAGATGCCGGTGAGGATGTTCATCAAGGTCGATTTGCCGGCGCCATTCTCGCCGAGCAAGGCGTGGATCTCCCCCGGCATCACGTCCAGGTCGACATCCTGGTTGGCAACGACGCCGGGGAAATATTTGCTGATGCCCTTGAGCAGCACGAGCGGCGGCGCGCCGGAGCCAGGCTCGTAACGCCCCGGGGAGGTGGACGGCACCTCCATGCCGCCGTAGCGGTGCTCGCTCGAAGCATGATGAACTGGAACAAAATCATTCATCCCGCGTAGCTCTTTGCCTTCTGCCCGCATAGTCTATCCGAAAACTCTGCAATCTTTCGGGATCACGCTTGGAGGCCGCTGACGCCTTCGATCGACCAATCCCAGTTGTAGAGTTCCTCTTCGGTCATGCGATGGCCGGCAGCCACCTTGACGTTGCCCTTGGTGTCCTTGATCTCGCCCTCGAACGGGCTCCAGCCGCCGAGAATCTTGTCGCGCACGGCATCGGCCTGCTTTGCGACCTCGTGGGGCACCGTCTCGCCCCAGGCATCGCGGTCGATACCGCCGCCCATCGGCAGGATGGTCTGCGAGGGTGTCCACTTGCCTTCGAGGCGCAGGCGCACCTGGTCAACATAGAATTTCTTGAAGTCGATGGCGATCGAGGAGACATAGGCCTTCGGCCCGTAGCGGCGGATGTCGGTATTCCACATCACGGCCTTCGCGCCGCGCTGCTCGGCCACCTGCAGATAGCCTGCTTCGTCCATGATGCCGAACAGAAGGTCGGCGCCGTTGTCGATGAGTGCGGTGCCGGCCTGGGTGGCAGCCTGCGGATCGAACCACGAATTGATGACGATGGTCTGCATCGTGGCGTTGGGATTGACCGAACGGGCGCCCATCAGGAAGGCATTGGTGCCGGAAAAGACCGACGGAACAGGGAAGGAGGCGACGTAGCCGAGCTTGCCGCTCTTGCTCATCAGGCCCGCGGCGACACCGGTGACGTAGGTCGGGTACCAGTGGGCGAGATAGTAGGTCGAGAGATTTTCGAGCGGGTTGCGGCCATCGCATTCATAGAAGGCGACGTCCGGCGAACGCTTGGCCACGTCGTAGAGGAAGTCGCCATAGTTGGAGGTGGCAAACACCATGTTGGCACCTTCCGAGACGAACTGGCGGAAGGTGCGGGTCGCGTCGGCCGAATAGGGGATGCTTTCGACGAACAGCGTCTTCAGCTTCGGGAACGCTTCCTGCACGGCCTTCATCCCCTGGTCGTGGCTCCAGGTCCAGCCTTCATCCGTCACCGGACCGGTGTGGCCGAAGGCGATGACCGCGTTTTCCTCGGCGACGGCGGCGAGCGGCGTCTGTGCATGGGCGGGCGTTATGAGGCCGGATTTCGGCAGGAGCAGCGAGGCGCCGGCCGCGGCGCCCATGTTGAGGAAGCCTCGGCGGGAGAGATTGCGCAGGTCGATCATGCTTCGGTCCTTTGTTCCGTGTCGTGTTCAGTTCGGGAGAGACAGTTCGGTTTCCATGAGGCGGTCGATTTCTGCCGACCAGTCGGCCAGCCATGCCTGCTTGATGTCGTCGTCGAGCCATGCTGCGGACAGGCCAGCCAGCGCGATCCGCTTCAGTGCCGGCGGCCCGAGCGCAAAATTTTCGGCGATCAGCGCGTATTCGCGGTCGAGTGTCGTGGCGAACATGGGCGGATCGTCGGAGTGGATCGTCACGGTAAGCCCGGCCTCGATCATGCGGCGGATCGCGTGGTCGGGCGCGGAAAGGTCACGCCAGACGGTGGTGGCCAGCGTCGTGCTCGGACAGCAGGTGAAGACGATGCCCATCTCCCTGCACTGCTCCATCAGCGCCGGGTCGTCGACGACATGGTAGCCGTGGTCGACCCGTCTCAGGCCGAGAATGTCGATGGTGTCGCGGACATAGTCCGCCGGGCCATCCTCGCCCGCATGGTTGGTGACATTGAGCCCGGCAGCCCGCGCTCGCTCGACGATGCGCGCAAACATCGGCGGCGGGTTCGGACGTTCGTCGTAATCGAAGCCGATGCCGATCACCTCAGCCGGGCGCTCGGCCAGAACCATGTCCAGGAAGCGCTCGCCACCTGCCGCGCCGAGCGGCTTCGCATGCGCCGGTATCAGCTTTGCTATAAGCCCATAGCGCTCCTTCGCGCAGTGAAAGCCATCGAGGATGCCTTCGAGCATCGTCGAATAGGCCACGCCATGAGCCAGATGCGCATGCGGGCTGAAGAACAGTTCGACGTAGCGCGCACCGGCCTTCGCGCAGCGCTCCAGGGCCTCGAAGGTGATGCGAGAGAAATCGTCCGCAGTCCTGATCGAGGCGCAAACCAGATCGTAAATCTTCAGGAAATCCAGCAGGTTGCCGTAGCTGTAGAGCTCCGATGTCGGTCTGCCGTCCGGCAGCGGCACCGCGTTCAGCGCCGCCAGCTCGGCGAATGTCTCTGTGGAGACGGCACCCTCGAGGTGCAAGTGCAACTCGACCTTGGGTATAAGCTGAATGAAACTTGACAACGACATCGACGCTCACCCGCCCGGACCGGCAATCCCAAGCCGCACCTGGTTTTCTTGGGCGACGGACGGCTGCCGAGTTGTTCGATAATCGCGGCTTTTTCCAACTGTCCGATCACCTGATACGCAACAGATGTCAGGGAAACGGGGCTTGCACAAGCCAAAAAATGATGCCTAACTAGACACATTCTAAAACTGCCTAAAAAATGTGCAGGCCGGGAGAAATATAGGCATGAAGCACCTACTGGAAGCGCAGAACCTTGCGCCTCCGCCTCAAACAACGCGCCTGCGCTTCGTCGGCCAACTGGTGTCGTCGAGCTTTAGCGAGTTCGCCGACAGGCGTGCCGCTCGGCTCAATCTCGATCTGCTGGTGTACGAAGCCGCGGAGGATTTTTTTGTCGTCCAGGTTTCGGGCCAGCCCGATCTCATCGATGCCTTCGAGATGGCATGTAGCCTGGGACCAATCGACTGTCTGGTGATGGACTGCGAACGGGCCGAAATTCGGGGATATTCCAGAGAGGAAGACGCAGGATGACGATACAGGCTGGATGGCACCCAGTGGCGCTGTCGGGATCGATCGAGCCGGGCAGTTCGGCCGGGATCCGCCTTGGCGGAAACGAACTGGTGGTGTGGCGGGACAACAGCGGCGCAGCGCATGTGTGGGAGGATCGCTGCCCGCATCGCGGTATGAAGCTGAGCTTCGGTTTTGTCCGCGGCGATCATATTGCCTGTCTTTATCACGGCTGGCAGTACGATGCGGCCGGCCAGTGCCGATACATTCCAGCCCACCCCGATCTCAGGGTGCCGGCGTCCATTACCGTGTCTGCCCACAGATCGGTCGAGGCGGCTGGCATGATCTGGACGACGCTGGACCCGGCAGCAGCATTGCCTGAACTGCCTGCCTTGCCAGAGGAGGTGGTGCCGGTCCGCAGCCTGTATCTCGACTGTTCCGCCGGGATGGTGATCAATGTCGTGCAGGCCATGCCGCCCACATCTTCCTCCGGCGGATCCGGCCTCGCTGATCTGAAGGCGCTGAGCGGGACGCTGTTCAGCCTGAAGGTCGGCGAAGAGACGCTGCTTCTTGGCCTGCAGGAGCTGACCGGCAAACGATCGGCCCTGCATGTCGTGATTGACGGACCGGCGGCAAAATATGCCGGCAAGGGACAGGAGCATTTCTTCGCTTGGACGAGTGAACTGCGCCACCACCTCGAGACCGGGCGTGCCGGCGCGACCTCGACGACGCGGGCCGCATGATGGCGAGGATCACGCTCTACAACTACGAGCTGGACGAAAGCTGCTACAAGGTGCGGCTGGCGCTTTCCATGCTTGGCCTGGAATGGCAGACCGTCGCAGTCGATGCATTTCCGGGGGCGGAGCAGAAGACGCCGCCATTCCTGGCCATAAACCCGGCGGGCAGCCTGCCCATTCTCCGCGACGACGAGATGACGATGTTCGGCGCCGAGTCCATCATCGCCCATCTGGCGCGCAGCCACGATTCAACGGGTGCATGGCTGCCGGCGGATGGTGCGGATTTCGCCAAGGTGATGCAGTGGCTTTTCTTTGCTGCCGGCGATCTCGGCGTTGCCGGCGCCGCGCGCCGCCATGCCATGTTCGGTGCCGCCGGCGACGAGGCTGCGTTGCGTGCCGGTGCCGCGCAAGCGCTCCGCGCCATGGACGACCACATGACCGCGCGGGGTTTCGAGAAGAAAGAATGGTTCGCTGCGGACCGCCCGACCATCGCCGACATCGCGCTTTTTCCGGCCTTTGCGCTGAGCCGCGATTTCGGCGTCGACCATGACGAATATCCGCCGCTGCGCCGCTGGGCGCGTCGCTTCCGCGCGCTTCCCGGCTTCATGACCATGCCGGGCATTCCCGACTACCATTGACGCCCAACATCCAACGAGGACGAGGCTAGCAACAGAATGACCTCTCTCACGCGCTTTTCCGTCCAGCCGCTCTCGTCCATGACCCGGCGACTGGCCGGTGTCGCTTCCGGGCGAGCCGATCCAGATCTGGTCATTGCCGGCGCACGCGTATTGTCGACCTATTCGGAGCGCATTCTTCCAGGCCGCGAGATCTGGCTATCGGGAGGACGGATCGCCGCCGTGAAGCCGGCCGGCACCTACAAGGGCGGCAGCGCCCGGATATATGACGCCAGGGGCGGCATCGTCGCGCCCGGCCTGGTCGATCCGCACATCCACATCGAATCCTCGATGGTGACGGCCTGCGCCTATGCCGAGGCGGCGCTGCTCAACGGCACCACGACCCTCTTCTGCGACAGCCACGAGATCGGCAACGTCATGGACGTTGCTGGCATCGAGGCGATGCTGGAGGACGCGCGCCTGGCGCCGTTGTCCATTTTCCTGACGGTTCCGAGCACCGTCCCGGCAACTTCGCCGTTGCTGGAAACGGCCGGTGGCGACCTGACAGCCGAGAAGATCGGCGCATTGTTCGACAAATGGCCGGAAGCCGTGGCGCTCGGCGAGAAGATGGATTTCGTGCCAGTGGCTATGGGCGATGAACGCAGCCATGCCATCCTCGCTGCGGCGCTGAAACGCGGCCGCCCGGTATCGGGACACGTCTATGGACGCGAGTTCGTGTCGGCCTATGCCGCGTCCGGCGTCACCGACACCCATGAGGCGATCGACCGCGAGATCGCCGACGACATGCTCGAAGCCGGCATCTGGCTGTTCCTGCGTGGCGGCCCGCCGACGACACCGTGGCACAGCCTGCCCGCAGCGATCAAGACGATTACAGAACTCGGAGCCTCGCACAAGCGCATCGCGGTCTGCACCGACGACCGCGATGCTGACGACCTGATGCTCTTCGGCCTGGACTGGGTGACGCGCGAGGCGATGAAGGCCGGCATGACGCCGGAGCAGGCCTGGTCGATGGGCTCGCTGCATGGCGCGACGCGCTTTGCAATGGAAGGCGAAATCGGAGGCCTCGGTGGTGGCCGCCGTGCCGACCTGGTGCTGCTCGACGACGGCTTCGATCCCGTCAGCACGTGGTATGGCGGCGAACTCGTCGTCGATGACGGCAAGATCACGCCGCTGCTCGACCAGGCCCTCTCGACCCGCTACCGCTATCCGGACACGGCCTACCACACAGTGAAGCTGCCGAAGCAGATCAAGCTAACGCCGGACCTGCCAACCGGCAAGGTGGTGGCGCATACCATCCGCACCGAACTGCCGGGGATCACGCTCGGCCACCAGAAGATCACGCTCGATCCGGCCAACGACTGGCAGAACCATTTCGACCGCCACGGCCTGTGCTTCGTCACTGTGGTCGAGCGCTATGGCAAGTCGGACGGCAACGTCGCTTACGGGCTGCTCAGCAATTTCACGCTGCGACGCGGCGCCGTCGCATCGTCTGTTGGTCACGACAGCCACAACATCATCATCGCCGGCCTCAACGAGGCCGACATGCAGGTGGCGCTGCGGGCGATCGAGGAAACGCAAGGCGGCGTCTGTGTCGTCGTCGACGGCAAAGTGACTGCCATGGTTGAACTGCCGATCGCCGGCCTTTTGTCCGACAAGCGCGTCACTGAGGTCGCGGAGGAGGTGAAGATACTCAAACGGGAATGGGAGGCGGCCGGCTGCTGCATTCCCTATATGGGCTTCAACCTCATCCCGCTCTCGGTCATCCCCGAAATCCGTATCACCGACAAAGGTCTCGTGCTGGTGCCGGAAATGGAGATCGTCCCCGCCTTCGAGGCCGCCTGAGTGGATCCCTTCCGGCTTGGCCTGGTCTCACCGCGCATCCATTATTTCCAAATGGTCGCGCGGCTGGGCTCGGTGCGCCAGACCGCGCAGGCGCTCAACGTGGCGCCATCCTCTATCAGCCGCGTCATCAAGAGCCTGGAGGACGAACTGGGCACGCCGCTCTTCGAACGCGTGCGCCAGCGACTGAAACTGACCAGCGCAGGCGAGCTTCTGCTCTACCACGCGCGTCAGAGCATCACCGAGTTGGCCCGCGCCTCGTCCGAGATCAACGATCTCAGTGGCCTCAACCGCGGCTCGTTGTCCGTGGCAATCGTGGAGAGCGCGGCGCGCGGGCTGGTGCCGAACGCGCTGAAGGAATTCTGGAAGCGCCATCCGCGGATATCGGTCGATGTGCATGTCGCCGGGTCGCAGCGCGCCTGCGATGCGGTTGCCGACGGCGAATGCGATCTGGCGCTTGCTTTCGACGTGCGCGTGCCGCGCAACGTGCGCAAGATCGCGAGCACGCCTCTGCCGCTGGGCGTCGTCGCTCATCCGGACAGCCGCCTTGCCGGCCGCAAGGAAGTGAAGCTGTTCGATCTTGCCGGCGAACAGGTCATCGTCTCGGACAACAGCCTTGCTTTGGGCATTTCGATCGACGATGCGATCGGGCGCTCCATGATCGACATCACGCGACGGTCGCGGACCAACTCGATCGGACTGATGACCGAGATGGTGCGCCTCAACCTCGGCGTGGTGCTTTGCACCAAGCTCGGCATCGAACCGGAAGTGGCTGACGGATCGCTCGTTTTCGTGCCGTTGCGCGATTCGCGCATGAACCCGCACCGACTGATGCTGCTCGCCCGACTTGAACGCGAAATGTCGGATGCGGCCTCCGCATTCGCGGCGCTACTGGCCCACATGGTCGAGGCACTGCATGATTAGTTGTTGCACTTTGCGCATCGATAAAGCGAGAAATTTGTCTCTATCTCGAACAACTGTGCTTTGCGAGACTTCCCGACCTAAGGGGATGTCATGAAGCAGAGTGCGGTCGACGCGGTCATTCGGGGGCTCAAGCGGGCGGGAGTGAGCATCGTCTGCTACCTGCCCGATTCGCTGTTCAAGGAGCTCTATCCGGCTCTCGATGCCGATCCGGATATCCGAACGATCCGCGTCACCAACGAAGGCGAGGGCGCCGCGATCTGCGGCGGGGTCTTCCTGTCCGGCAAGCGCGCGGCACTGGTCATGGAAAACTCCGGCTTGCGCGCCTCGGTCGAGCCGCTGGCCCGCATGGGCCTCGGGGCGGGCATCCCGGTCGTGATGCTGATGAGCTACCGCGGCGAGCTCGGCGAGAACAATTGGTGGGCAATCCCGCACGGCATCACCATGGAGCCGGTGCTGAACGCGCTGCGCGTGCCGTACCGGATCGTCACCGAGGAGGCGAAGATCGAGCGCGCCATCGTCGACGCCTATTCCTGGTCTTATGCGTCCTACTACCATTCGGCCGTGGCGCTCGGCGGCGAGGTGGTGCGATGAAACGCTTCGACTGCATGAAGGCTCTTGCCGCGCGGCTGAAGGATGAGCTGGTGATCCTTTCGCTCGGCGGCAGCGTTGACGAGTGGTACAACGCCGCGCCGCATATGCGCGAGGCGAGCCTGTTCCAGCAGCAGCTCGGCTGCGTCACGCCGCAGGCCTTCGGGCTCGCCGCCGGCCTGCCGCACCGCCGCGTCGTTTCGCTCGATACGGATGGCGGCCTGCTCTTCAATCTGGGCATCCTGGCCACGCTCGGAAACGAGCAGCCGAAGAACCTCTTCGTGGTGGTATGGGACAATGAGTGCTACCAGTCGATCGGTGGTCCGCCGACCCATACGGCGCTGGGCCGTGTCGACCTTGCCGCGATCGCGCGCGGCGCCGGCGTCGAGAACGCCCATACGGTGCGCACGGTGGAGGAGTTCGACGCGCATTGCGCAAGGGGGCTCGCCGTAGATGCGCCGTATATCGTGATAGCCAAGGTCTCGGGAACGGTCCAGCCGGGCATCAAGCGCAAGCACAGCGACGGCCGCGAGGACAAGTATATCTTCGTCCGCCACGTCGAGGCGACCGAAGGTATCGTCATCATGGGCCCGAGCGAGCACAACTGACGAAACCATGGGCGCCATCCGATCCGTCATCCCCCGACGCGCGCTCAAACCCGGCTACGACTATATCGTGGTCGGCTCGGGTTCCGGCGGTTGCGCGGTGACGCGACGGCTGGTCGACGCCGGTGCGGACGTCCTGCTGATCGAGGCCGGTCCGGCGGGCCTCGGGATGGCCGAGATCGATGATCCCGGCCAATGGGTGCCGCTCGGCCGCGGCGCCTATGACTGGGGCTACAACTACGCTCCGACCACGCGCGTGAACGGCCGTACCATCGGCATCCCGCGCGGCCGCGTTCTGGGCGGCTCAAGCGCCATCAACGCGATGATGTGGTATCGCGGCCATCCGAATGACTACGATGCCTGGGAAGCCGGCGGCGCGAAGGGCTGGAGCTTTGCCGACGTGCTGCCCTATTTCCGGCGCTGCGAGGACTGGCGGGACGGCGCGACTGAATTCCGCGGGGCGGGCGGTCCGCTCCGAATCGAGCGTCCGGAAAGGCTGCACCCGGTCGCTCAGGCGCTGATCGACGGCGCGGGCGAGATCGGCATCCGGGCGATCGACGACCCTAATGGCGCCAGCAACGAGGGGGCTGCTGTCGCGAATTTCAACATCTGCGACGGTAAGCGCTGGAGTTCGGCGACGGGCTATCTCGTGCCGATCCTCGATCACCCGACGCTGACGGTGCTGACCGGTTCCGCGGCCATCGGCCTGACGGTCGAAGGCAGCCGATGCGTCGCGGTCAAGCACCTCGTCGGTGGCGAAATCCGCGAAACACGCGCTCGCGAGAGCGTGGTGCTCGCGGCCGGGGCCATCGACACTCCGCGCATGCTGATGCTGTCGGGCATCG
Source organism: Mesorhizobium sp. M0678 (assembly GCF_040320505.1). Lineage (NCBI taxonomy): Bacteria > Pseudomonadati > Pseudomonadota > Alphaproteobacteria > Hyphomicrobiales > Phyllobacteriaceae > Mesorhizobium > Mesorhizobium sp. M0678. The sequence goes on from NZ_JAMYPT010000027.1 coordinate 29,376, forward strand.
GCGATCCGGTCGAGCTGAAGCGTCTTGGCATCGCAGTCGTTTGCGCTCTGCCGGGCGTCGGCCGGAACCTTCAGGACCATCCGCTGGCGCAGGCCTGCGTCTTCCGCGCGAAACGACCGATCGGACCAATGGTGGGCAATGGCGGCGGCTCGATGGTCAACTGGAAGTCGCGGCTGGATCTGCCGCAGTCCGACCTCCACGCCTTCCCGGTCCAGGGCAACAGCGCCGAACCTGCGATACGCGCGCGCTACGATGTATCCGGCGATGTCTTTTCCTTCGGTGCGGGTCTCATGCGCTCGAAGAGCGTCGGGCACCTGAAGTTGCTCAATGGCAAGCCCGGCGGGCCGCTCGAAATCCAGCCGAACTTTCTGGCGGAACCGGAAGACCTCGACGCCATGGTCGCCGCGGTCGAGATGGTGATGGAGATGGCGGCTGCAAAGGCGAACGCCGATCTCTTCAGCAGCTTTGCCGCACCCGATCGCCGACTGACCCGCACCGAGACCATCGCCTTCATCCGCGATGCGTGCTCGACCTTCTTCCACGTCTGCGGAACCGCCAAGATGGGCGAGGACGCGATGGCTGTTGTCGACAGCCGCCTCGCCGTGCACGGCCTTGATGGGCTGCATATCGCCGACGCTTCGGTGATCCCGACGATCCCGACCTGCAACACCCACGCGCCCGCCACTATGATCGGCGAGCGCGCCGCCGATTTCCTGCTCGCGGCAGCTTGAGGATGTCATGAACGACAGAACGCACACGGATCACTGGCGATGACACGAAGCCTCATCCTTGCGGCCGACACGCTGCTCACTATGGATGAAAATAACCATGTGTTGCCTGACGGCGCCGTGCTGGTCGAGGATGGCCGTATCGCCGCGGTCAGTGCGCTCGCTGCACTGCGTGCGGCGCATCCGGCCGTGGCCGTGAAGAAGCTCGACGATGCCGTGCTCATGCCCGGGCTGGTCAATGCGCATGCACATTCCGGTTTCCTGCGCGGCACGGCGGAGCATCTGCCGGTGTGGGACTGGCTGACGCTCCACATCAATCCGATGCATCGCGTGCTGCAGCCGCACGAGGCCGAGGCGGCGTCACGGCTCTGCTATGCGGAATCCGTGCTCGGGGGCACGACGACCGTCGTCGACATGTGGCGTTTCATGGAGGGCAGCGCCAGGGCGGCCGAGGCGATCGGCAACCGCCTCATCGCCGTGCCTTATGTCGGCGAGCATCCGGACTACGACTACTTTGACACGCTCGACATGAACGAGGCGATGATCGAAGGCTGGCACCGCAAGGCGGGCGGGCGCATCAATGTGTGGGTCGGGCTGGAGCATCTGTTCTATGCGGACGAGGCCGGCCAGCGCCGGGCGATCGACCTCGCAAGGAAATACGAGACCGGCTTCCACACCCATTGCAGCGAGGCTGAGATCGAGATCGCGGAATTTGAGCGGCGTTACGGCAAACGCCCGATGTTCGCGCTGGATGACCTTGGCTTCTTCGAAACCCCGCGCGCCATGATCGCCCACGCCGTCTGGCTCGACCGGGACGAGATCGAGCTTATTTCGAAGCGCCGCGTCTCGGTCGCCCACAACCCCGTTTCCAACATGAAGCTGGCGAGCGGCATCGCGCTGGTGGCCGAGATGCTGAAGGCCGGCGTGTCGGTTGGCATCGGCACGGACGGCGAGAAGGAGAACAACAATTTCGACATGTTCGAAGAGATGAAGGTGGCTTCGTTGCTAGGCAAGCTGAAGGACCTCGACGCCGCCGCAATGGATAGCTGGCAGGTTCTGCGCATGGCCACGATCCTTGGTGCAAAGGCGATCGGCCTCGATCATGAGATCGGCTCGATCGAGGTCGGCAAGCGTGCCGACATCATCGCGGTCCGCACCGATACGCCGCGCATGACGCCGGTCTTCCGCGACGGACCCTATTTCAATCTCCACCACAATCTCGTCCACGCCGTGCGCGGCAGCGACGTGTCCCTGACGATGGTCGATGGCGAGATCCTCGTCGAGCACGGCGTGCTGCGCACCGGCGACCTGCGCGAGATCATTGCCGAAATCCATCGCGTCGCACCTGGCCTGTTCGCCCGGCGCGCCGCCTTCCTCGCCGAGAATTCCGGCGGCAGCCTGCAGTGGACCCAATAAGGCGAGCCCCGGTCATGAAGACGACGGACAAGGCGGCACTGGACGACTGGTACGCGGTGGAGACGGCGGCCGATCTAGGTGGCGCGCCAAGCCGCACGCGGCTGCTCGGACAGGACATCGAACTGGTCCGTGACGCCGCGGGCGCAATTACCGTCCGGGAGGTCCTGGACGACGGCGGCCGCGGCCCCGCGCTGCCCGTCCGGCAGCGCTACGGCTGCGTCTGGACCACGCTGGGCGAGCCCGGGAAGGAAATCTTCGAGATCGCCGAGGCATCGGAGCCCGACCGGCGCTACGTGCCCTGCGGCTGGGTGATGATGCGGGCTTCGGGTTTGCGTGTCGTGGAGAACTTCCTCGACATGGCGCATTTCCCCTTCGTGCATACCGACATTCTCGGCTCGGAGCCGCACACGGAGGTGCCGGCCTATCTGAGCGAGATCCGTCGCGACGTGGACGAGGTCTGGGCGACCAACTGCACGTTCTTCCAGCCGCGCATCGCCGCCACGGAAAGCTCCGGCGCGTTCGTGCATCTGACCTTTCGCGTGCCGAGCCCATTCGTGGTGATGCTCTATCGCGTGTGCCCCATGGCGCCGGACCGGCTCGACGCGATCGCGCTGTTCATTCAGCCCATCGAGGAAGACCTCTGCCGCGCCCAGCCGGTCATGTATCTGGTCGACTCCGCTTCGACGCAGACGGCGCTGCTCAACTTCGAACAGGTCATCTTCCTGCAGGACCGGATCATCGTGGAGAACCAGCGGCCGCTGCGCCTTCCGCTCGAGCCGCGGATGGAAATCCCGACCCGCGCCGACGGGTCCTCCATCGCCTACCGCCGCTGGCTGAAGGAAAGGGGCATCCGTTTCGGCACGGCCGCCGGAGCCACATGACCGAGCCGGGTCTCCAGGTGCTTCGCCCGATCTCCGTTGCCGAGGCGCTGTCATTGGCAGGCGAGGGCGCGTCGCAACTGGTCGCCGGGGGCACGGCGCTGCAACTCGGCTGGGCGAAGGGCCTGCCAAAGCCGCGGCGCCTTGTCAGTATCGGCCGTATCGCTGGCCTGAAGGGCATCCAGCCGGCCGGCGACGGCTTCCGCATCGGCGCACTGACGTCCCTGGGTGCCTTGGAGCGTGACCGGGCGATAGGCGAGACTTTGCCGCTGCTCGCAGCCGCCGTCCGCGCCACGGCGGGACCCGCCGTCCGCAATCTCGGAACGCTGGGCGGCAACGTCGCGGGGCGCACGGGTTGCCTTCTGCCGGCCCTGCTCGCGATCGACGCGAAGCTGGAGATCGTCTCACCGGCTGGGCGCGCCGTCGTGCCGCTCGCGCAATGGTTGGCCGACGCATCGTCAGCGGGCCTCATTGAGACGGTCATTGTTCCACAGCAGCCAACCGCCGCTCGCTGGACCCATCGCAAAGTCGGCCTGCGCGCCGCCTTCACCCCAAGCGTGGCCGGTGTCGCCGGGTTGATCGAAACGGCGGACGATCGTGTCACGATCGCGCGGCTCGCGGCCAGCGGCGGCGGGGAAGCAGCCCGTCTCGGCCACGCCGAAGCGCTGCTCATCGGCCGGCGCCTCCAAGAGATCGATTGGGCCGAGCTGCACGCCGCAATTCTCGAAGGGGCGCCGGCGATCGACGATTCGTGGCGGTCCGGCCGTTATCGGCGCAGTGTCGCGGCGAATGCGCTGGTCTTCGGGCTCGGCGGCAAGTTGTCCCAAGGAGCACATTCGCCGCGCCGGCGGACCGTGCCGTCCGGAAAGCCGCCTGCCGAGGTTCTTGTGTCCCGGTCGCAAACCGGCTCGCGCTGGTACCAGCGGCCGGACGGCGCGCCGAAAATCGCCGGCCGGCTCGAATACCTGACCGACCATCGCGAGCCCGGTATGCTGGTCGGGCGCATTCGGCGCGCTGGCATTCCCCATGCAAGGATCGTTTCCATCGATACGAGCGCGGCCGAGGCGCTGCCAGGCGTCGCGGCGGTTGTCACGCACCGCGACATTGCCGGCAGCAATGCCTTCGGCATTGTCGTGCAGGATCAGCCTGCACTGTGCTTCGACAAGGTCCGCTATTTCGGCGACGCTGTTGCTGCCGTTGCCGCTGTTGACATGAAGATGGCCGAACGCGCGCTTGCTCTCGTCAGCGTCGAATACGAGCCGCTGCCAATTGTGAGCGATCCCCTACAGGCGCTCGCTGCTGGAGCGGAGCTGGTCCACGCCTCCGGCAATCTGCAGTGCAGCTTCGAGTTCACGCGCGGCGATGCCGCCGCGACTTTTGCCAAGGCAGCTCATATCGTCGAGGCTGTCTACGAAACGCCGAGCCAGATGCACGGCTTTATGGAGACGGAGGGCGGCTACGCTTTCGTCGGTACGGATGGTACCCTGAACGTCTTTGCCGGTGGGCAACATGGCCGCCGCGACCGCATGCAGCTCTCGCGCATCCTCGGTATGCCGCAAGAGCAGATACGGGTGGTCACCAGCCCGGCTGGCGGCGCTTTCGGCGGCAAGGACGAGCTGACCGTGCAGCCGGCCCTGGCCCTGCTGGCGCTGAAGACCGGACGCGCCGTGCGGCTGCATCTCGACCGGGCGGAATCCGTCATCGCGGGTACCAAGCGCAATGCCATGCACATCCATATGCGCACCGCCTGCGACGCCGAGGGTCGACTGCTCGCCCAGCAGGTGGATGTGATCGCGGATGCCGGCGCCTACGCGTCGCTCGGTCCGGGCGTGCTTGAGACGGCGCTCGAACACGCCTGCGGGCCATATGTCGTTCCCAACGTCCTCAGCTCGGGCAGGCTCGCCTACACCAATAACGGCGTCCGCGGCGCGTTTCGTGGCTTCGGTGCCAACCAGATGGCCTTCGCGGTAGAGTGCCAGCTGGACCGGCTGGCCGAAGCCGCCGGCATCGACATTATCGAGATACGGCGCCGCAATTTGCGCGAGCCTGGCACGCGAGGCCATCTCGGCCAGCAGGTCGCGCCGTCCGAACGTCTGGCCGAGATGCTGCAAGCCGCCGCTGCTGACCCGATCTGGGCCAAGCCGCGTGGTCCGTCGTTCGACGGCTATGAGACGATCGGCGTCGGCATGGCGATGAACTATCAAGGCAACGGACTAGGCACGCTGCCGCCGGACCCGGCCGGAGGCGCGTTGCGCCTGGCTCCGGATGGCATGATCGAAGCGCTCTATGGCCTGGACGAGATGGGACAAGGCCTGCTCACCTCGGTGAAGGCCGCGGTCGCCGGAGCGCTCGGCTGCGGCCGCGACGATGTCCGGCCGGTCACCGGTGATACGGCGGCGACGCCCGAATCCGGTTCCTCTACCGCCTCGCGCGGCACTCACGTGGTTTGGCGGGTCGCGGCAGTCGCCGCACCACCTTTTACGCGCGACCTGCTGGCAGCAGCGGGCCAGCTGCTTTGCCGCGAAGCCGGGACGCTGGCGCTGGCACCCGGCGGTATCGTCGAGCGACATTCCAACAGCGGCTCACTGCTCATGAGTTTCGCCGAGCTTGCCGAGGCGTTGCCTCCCGACCGGCTGCCAGCTGCTGCCGTCAGCTTCGAGTTTCCGAAATCGGACTATCTGGAAGGCAATGCACGCCTGATCTTCGCCTTCGGCGCGACACTGGCGCGCGTTGCCGTGAGCCGCATCACTGGGCAGGTACGTGTGCTCGACCTCCATCAGCACACCGCGGCCGGACCGATGCTCGATGCCGCCGCCTATCTCGGCCAGATCGAAGGCGGCGGCGTCCAGGGGCTGGGCTTCACCCTCACTGAGGACGCGGCGATGCGGGATGGCCGGTATCTTGCCGGCAACCTCGATTTCTACATGCTGCCAGGCATTGCCGACACGCCGGAAAGCCTCGCGACCTTCGCGTTGGAGGATCTGGACGAGGACGACCCGTTCGGTCCGCGCGGAGTTGGTGAGCTTGGCATTGGCGCCGTGACGCCAGCCATCGTCAACGCGATTGCGGACGCCACAGGAGCTTGGCCCGAGCGCATCCCGGTCGATCCTGAATGGGTACTCGACGCCCTGCGGAGGAGTGCAGCGTGAGTGCCGAGATCGAGATTACCTTTAACCTCAACGGCTGCCGCCGGGCGCTGGCCGTGCCTTCCGAGTTACGCCTGATCGACCTGCTGCGCGACCATTTCGGCATGACTGCCGCCAAGATGGCTTGCGGCATCGGCCGCTGCGGCGCTTGTTTCGTGCTGATGGACGATCGCGCGGTCAATAGTTGTCTGCTCATGTCGTGGCAGCTCGACGGGGCCACCATCATCACGCCGGAAGGTTTCGACGACCTTCCCGAAGCCATTGTCCTGCGCGAGGCTCTGGCGACGGAAAACGCCTTCCAGTGCGGCTACTGCGCACCCGGCATCACTGTTGCGCTGACCGCTCTGCTGCTGGAGAATCCGGCTCCAGACGAGTCTCAGATCCGCGCCGCGCTCGAAGGCAATATCTGCCGCTGTACCGGCTATCATTCCATCATCCGCGGTGCTCTCGCGGCGGTCGAGGCGCTCGCTTGCGGGGTACGGACATGACGGTCATCATTCGAAACGGTGCAGCCAGGCATGCAGGCGTCAAGGCGTTCCTGGCCAAACCCAGAATGCGGCACCTGATCGGCGGCGGCTGGTGCGACGCCAGCGATGGCGCAACCTTGCCCGCGACCGATCCTGCGAATGGCGACACGCTCGCGCTGCTGGCGCAAGGCACAGCCGATGACGCCGGGCGCGCCGTTGCTGCGGCGCGTGCTGCTTTCGAAGGCGCGAGCTGGCGCGACATGACACCGTCGGCACGCGGCAAGCTGCTATGGCGCATCGCCGACCTGATCGAGCGCCATGCCGATGAGCTTGCGGAGATCGAGACGCTCGACCAGGGAAAGTCGCTGAAGACTTCGCGCTTCGCGGAGGTTCCGGCTTCGGCTGAGCAGTTCCGCTATTTTGCCGGTTTTGCCACGAAAATCCTCGGTACGACAATTCCCACCTCCATCGGCCATCAGCCGGCAGGCAGGAAGATTTTCGCCTATACGGTGCGCGAGCCGATCGGTGTTGTGGCGGCCATAACGCCATGGAATTCGCCGCTGCTCATGGCCTCGATGAAGCTCGCCCCGGCGCTTGCGGCCGGCTGTGCGATCGTGCTCAAGCCGGCTGAGGAAACGTCGCTCAGCGCGCTGCGGCTTGGTGAACTGATGATCGAAGCCGGCTTGCCGGACGGCGTCGTCAACATCGTGACCGGTCTCGGTGAAACCGTGGGCGCAGCATTGGCTGCAGATCCCGATGTCGATAAGGTCGCCTTCACCGGCTCGACGGAAGTCGGAAAGATGATCGTCTCCGCAGCGCGCGGCAATCTGAAGAAGCTGACGCTCGAGCTGGGCGGCAAGTCGCCGGCCATCATCATGCCCGATGCGGACATGGGGCTCGCAATCCCCGGAGTGGCGCGGGGGATCTTCGCCAATGCGGGCCAGGTCTGTGTCGCCGGCTCGCGTGTCTATGCGCATCGCTCGATCTACGACCGTCTGGTGGAGGGCCTGGCAGGGGAGGCGCGAAAGCTGCGTCTCGGACACGGGCTTGACCCGGATACCGACCTTGGTCCGCTGGTCAACGGAACCCAGGCTGCGCGCGTCGCCTTCTACGTCGGCGATGGTGCTTCCAGCGGCGCCGAGATCATCGCCGGCGGCCGGCGCTTCGATAACTTCTTCGAGCCGACCGTGGTTACCGGCGTGCGCCCGGACATGCGCATGATGCGCGAGGAAATCTTCGGCCCGGTCGTTGCCGTGACACCGTTCGACGATGTCGCGGAGGCGATAAACCTTGCGAACGACTCGCCCTACGGCCTCGCCGCAAGCGTCTGGACCCGCGACCTTTCCACTGCGCATCGCCTTGCCGCACGTATGCGGTCGGGCACCGTCTGGATCAATTGCCATTCCTACTTCTCGCCGGAATTGCCGAAGGGCGGCCACAAGCAATCCGGTTGGGGCTATGAGAACGGCGCACCGGGCCTGGGGAACTATCTCGAGACGAAAACGGTCTGCGCGGTGATTTAGCCGCGCGTTTGTCTCGATGTTGGCGGATCGGCGGCTGAGAACCCTTCCTTTGGTTGGCAAGGATTGGTCGAAAAATGCCCCGGGATCGGCGCGACGCTCCAAGGGGCCAGTTCCGCTGACGGCGCTGGTCCACATTGACGTTGCGCTTGACTTGTCCACATTTCCTATAATAAATCATACATATTGCCATGAAAAAAGACGGCAGGTCTGGGAGGACCAATGAAAATCACGGCCATCAAGGCGCGCGTCTGCAATGCGGAAATGCGCAACTGGGTCTTCGTCCGGGTCGAAACCGACGAGCCAGGCCTGTTTGGCTGGGGTGAGGCAACGCTGGAATGGAAGACCAGAGCCGTCGTTGGGGCGCTTCAGGACCTTGAGGCCCTGCTCATCGGGCAAGATCCGCGCAACGTGGAGCAGTGCTACCAGATACTTACGCGCCACGGATTTTGGCGTCTCGGCGTCGAGGGAATGTCCGCCGTCAGCGGCATCGAGATCGCGCTCTGGGACATCCTGGGCAAGTCATTGGGCGTCCCCGTCTGGCGCCTTTTGGGCGGTCAGGTCCGCGACTATCTGCGCACCTATACGCATCTCGGCCTCGGGGACATGAAAGCGGTCTATGAGACCGGATCCGCGGATGCCATCGTGGAACGCGGACGCATCGTGACGCAGGCAGGCTACGATGCGGTCAAGGTCGTCTGCATTCCCTACACCCACTACGTATCGCCCGCCAAGGCAGTCGACTCCGTTGCCAATATGGTTGGCTCACTTCGCGAGGCGGTAGGCCCGGATATCGACATCATGGTCGATTTCCACGGACGCCCTGCATCCGTTAACGCAGCGATGGATTACCTCAAGGCAATCGAGCCGGCCCGCATCATGTTCGCGGAAGAGCCCGTTCCACCCGAAGATATTGCCGGACTGGCGCATATTGCGGCGCGATCGGCCGTGCCGATCGCGTCTGGCGAACGGCTGATCGGGCGCCGCGAATTCACGCACTCGATCGCAGCCCGCGCCTTCAACATTGCCCAGCCTGATATCTGCCACACTGGCGGTCTGCTCGAGACAAAGAAGATCGCGGCCATGGCGGAAACGGCAGGTATCGGCCTTGCGCCGCACAACCCGCTTGGTCCGATCGCCGGTGTGGCTGCTCTTCATTTCGGCATATCGACGCCAAACGTCGTCATTCAGGAGGAGATGTCCGGTGCCGTCGCCTGGTACGACGACGTCGTCACCTGGCCAATTCAGCGTAAACCAGGCCGCTGGGACCTGCCCGAACTGCCGGGCCTTGGCGTCACCGTCAATGAGGACGTCATCGCGCGTCACCCCTTTAAGCAGGAAGTGCTGCATGCCCGCAATGCCGTCATGCCGGACGGCACCGTGGTTGACTGGTGAATGCAATGGCAGGCCGGCTGCAAGGAAAGATCGCAATCGTCACGGGCGCCGGCCAAGGTATCGGTGCCGCCACCGCCCGCGCCTTTGCAACACATAGGGCAAAGACCGTCATTGCTGAACTGAATGCGGCAAGCGGGAAAGCGGTCGCCGACGAATTGCGTGCCCAGGGCGCGGACGCCCTGTTCATCGAGACGGACGTCACCGACGCATCCGCAGTCGCGGACATGATCGCGCGGACGATCACGGCCTATGGCGGCGTCGACATTCTGGTCAACAATGCCGGTGCCAACGTCTTCTACGAACCATTGATGATGCCGGATGAGGAATGGGAGCGCTGCCTCAAGCTCGACCTCCAGGCCGCGTGGTTCTGCGCCAAGGCGGTTTTGCCGACGATGCTGGCGAAGGGCTCGGGGTCCATCGTCAACATAGCGAGCTGTCACGCCTTCCAGATCATTCCCCATACGTTTCCGTATCCGGTCGCCAAGCATGCACTTTTGGGCCTGACCCGTTCGCTGGCGATCGAATATGCCGCACGCGGTATCCGGGTGAACGCGATCGCCCCCGGCTATATCGAGACGCCAATCGCGGAAGCCTACTGGAACACATTCCCGAACCCCGCCGAGGAGAAGCGGCGAGCCTACGACCTCCATCCGCCCAAGCGAATTGGCCGGCCGGACGAGGTTGCAATGACGGCGGTTTTCCTCGCTTCGGACGAAGCGCCGTTCATAAATGCCGAGACGATCACCATCGATGGTGGGCGCTCGGTTCTCTACCACGACTAGCAACCACCATAGAGCTCTCAGGGAGGATATTCATGAAAACCACAACAAAGGCTTTGGCGACATTTGCGGTATTGGCTGCCGGACTGATGAGTGGCACAGCAAGCGCAGACGACATCAAGATCGGCTACATCAACAAGATGGGAGACCACCCATGGTTCGTCGCCGAAGTCGGCGGCGCCAAGAAAGCGGCTGAGGCGGCAGGGGCCGCGTTCGTGTCGCAGGACGTTCAGTTCGACGCCAATTTGACGATCACGACCTTCGATACGATGGTCGGCGATGGCGTGAAAGGCATCGCCATCGTTGTCCCCGACAAGGCGCTGGGACCAGTCATTGCCGAGAAAGCAAAGGCCGCAAAAATTCCCTTGGTGGCGGTGGACGACGACATCTACTACCAGGATGGCACCCAGGTCCCCTATGTCGGCATGAATGCTTACAATATCGGTGCGCGGGTGGGCGAAGAGCTTGCCAAGCTCTACAAGGCTGAAGGCTGGGCGGGCAAAGAGGTGCGCATCGCCTCGATCGAGGACCGCAAGGCCGATACCTGCATGCAGCGCAACAAGGGCGCGGAAGAAGCGTTCCTGAAGGCGGTGCCCGATTTCAAGCCGGGCAGCATCGTTCGCGTCCCCTACGACAATACGATGGTCAACGCCATCGATGTGATGACCACCACATTGACGGCCAATCCCAGCGTCACGAACTGGATATTCTATTCATGCAACGATGACGGCGTGCTGGGTGGTGCGCGAGCACTGGAGAATGCCGGCTATTCCGCAGACCAGGGCATGGGGATCGGCATCGACGGGAGCCGCGCCTGCGATGCCTTCGGATCCGGAAAGCCCTCGGCGTTCCGTGGTACGATGTGGCTCAATTCGGAAAATCATGGCGCGCTGGCGGTGAAGATTCTCTTGGCCTCCATCAAGGACGGAACGAAGCTTCCCGTTCAATCCTTCACCGACCCGGAATACATCACCGCCGACAATTTTGCGTCGGACTACAAAGCCAAGCTCTGCCACTGAACCAGATATGCGTCATGCGCCGCAGTGCGCATGACGCTCGCCGGCAGTTCGTCGGCGGGCACACGGGATCGATCCTCGGGAGTGAGCTTTTGATGCAATCGGATTTCTTCTCGCTCGACAGGATATCGAAGCGCTTCGGCGTCGTGCAGGCGCTCGACAATGTCTCGATTGCCTTTCGGCCAGGAGAGGTGCTTGCCCTGGTTGGCGAGAATGGCGCCGGCAAGTCGACAATGATGCGAATTCTCGAGGGCGTGTTCGCACCGGACACCGGCACCGTGCTGCATGGCTCCACGCCGATCGTTTTCAGCGAACCGCGCGACAGCCACAGAGCCGGAATACGCGTCATCCATCAGGAGCCGGAGATCGTTCCGAACCTGACCGTGGCCGAGAACATTTTCGTCGGCGAACTGCCGCGGCTGGCAGGCGTCCTGCTCGACTGGCACAGGCTCGAGGACCAGACCGATAAGGTGCTTGCGACCTTCGGCATGCAGCAGGATATGCTGCCGCGTCAACTCTGCAGCACACTCGGTCCGGCACAGCGCCAGATGATCGAAATCATGCGCGCCATACGTGCTGGCGGCCGGCTGATCGCATTCGATGAGCCGACCTCGTCACTGACCGACGACGAAGCGCGCCGTCTGTTTTCAGTAATTCGCCGGCTGCGCGGCGAGGGCACTTCGATCGTCTACATCTCTCACAGGCTGAATGAGGTCATCGACCTTGCGGATCGCATTGTCGTCTTGCGGGACGGCCGGCTGGTCGATGATTCCCCCGCTGCCGGTGCCAGCGAGCAGACCATAGCCAAGCTCATGGTGGGCCGCGACATAGCCGATCTGTTTACGCGCGAGACGTGGCAATCGGGGCAACCGTTGCTGGAGGTGACGGGCCTGACCACCGACCACGTCACCGATGTGAGCCTCAAGGTCCGCCGTGGCGAGGTGCTCGGCATTGCCGGCCTTATGGGTGCGGGTCGATCCGAACTGGCAAAGGCGATTGTCGGCTATGATAGGCGCGTCGACGGAACCATAACGATGAATGGTGTGCCCGTTGGCCCTAACAGCCCGCATGCAGCGATCGTGGCGGGCATCGGCTTTGCCCCGGAAGACCGCAAGCACGAGGCGCTGCTGTTGTTCCGAAGCATTCTTGATAACGCCTCGCTTTGCGTGCCCGACAGAACGTCGACCTTCGGCTTCTTCAACCGGCGCAAGGCACTGGAGATCGTCTCACCGCTTGCAGCAAAGATGTCGATCAAGGCGCCTAACCTAGACGAACAGGTTTCGAAATTATCGGGTGGCAACCAACAGAAGGTCGTTCTCGCGCGCTGGCTTGCCCGGCAGCCGATGCTTCTCATCCTCGACGAGCCGACCCGCGGCATCGACATCGGCGCCAAGGCGGAAATCTATCGCCTGATCGACGAACTCGCCGCCAGCGGCATCGGCATAATCCTGATTTCCTCGGAAATGCCGGAACTGATCGGGCTGGCCGACAGGGTGCTTGTTATGGCTGGAGGCCGGATCACGGCCGAACTTTCCCGCCCTGACATCGACGAGGCCACGATCCTGAGACATGCCATGCCTCAATCTGCAGCATCGCTTGGAGGACAAATTCAGTGAACAGCCTTGAGCTCAGGACAGCAACAACGCAAACCGGCAAAAGGCGCGCTTCCTTGCGCATCGCAGAGCGCATCGGCATTCACAACATAAGCCTTCTTATTGCTCTCGCCATTCTCGTGCTCATTTTCGGCACCCTGAGAGGCGACGTGTTCTTCTCCAGCCGAAACCTGCTGAACATCGGTCTAGGCATTACCATCCTGGGCGTTCTGGCGATGAGCCAGACCGTGGTTATTGTCGCCGGAGGGCTCGATATTGCCGTCGGCGCAATTGTCGGTTTGACCACAGTATCGACGGCAATGGCCATCCAGGCCACCGGATCACCTGCCGCGGGCATTCTTGCCGGCCTGGTCCTGGGCGGTCTTGCCGGCCTCGTGAACGGCATCATCATCACCTATGGGCGGGTCAACGCTGTCATCGCGACTCTCGGTACGATGGCGATCTTCCGCGGCATCGCGTTCATCATGTCCGATGGGCAATCGATCGCGATTTTCAGCGACACTTTCCGCTTCATCGGGATCGGACGAATCCTCGGCCTGCCTCTGCTGATCTGGATTCTCTTGCTGACCGCGATCGTGTTCCATCTCTTCCTTGCCCGCTCGATCGTTGGCCGCAACATCTATGCCCTGGGCGGCAATCCCGTTGTCGCACGCTTCTCCGGCATCAACATCAACCGCTACCGCGTCGGCATCTACATCATGAGTGGAGTGGCGGCCGGATTGGCCGGGATTCTGTTGCTGCCCGTACCGGCTCCGGGCAGCCCGTATCCGGATCCCAAGGCCTGGAACTCGAGGCCATCACAGCGGCCGTTCTTGGTGGCTGCGCCTTGCAGGGCGGCAAGGGCACGATCGTCGGCGCACTGCTGGGCGTCGCCATCATTGGCGTCCTCAACAACGGAATGATACTGACGTCCGTGCCAACCTTCTATCAGTTGCTTGCCAAGGGCTCGCTGCTGATACTTGCTGTGGTAATTGCCGAGTACCACTTGAACAGGACATGACGATGGACGCGGCGATCGCTTCGACTGGCCAAGGCAAGCAGGACATTCCTGCCGCAGATGGCACCACGTCATCGCTCAAGGATCGCATCGCCCGCGATCTCGGACAGCGCATCCTCGCCGGCTCCTACGCCCAGCACTCCGTCCTGCCGACGGAAGCCGAACTTTGCGTTATCTACGGGGCGAGCCGCACCGCGCTTCGCGATGCTCTTCTGACGCTTTCGGCGAAAGGATTGATCGAGGCACGCAAGCGGGCCGGGACGCGTGTGCGCGTGTCGAGCGAATGGAACAGGCTGGATGCACAGGTTCTGGAATGGATGCGCGATATCGAGCCCGATCTCGATTTCGTCCGCGGATTGATCGAGGCGCGGCTGGTCATTGAACCCGCTGCCGCCCAACTTGCGGCCAAGATGGCGACGTCAGGCGATCTCGCAGTCATCGAAGCGGCCTATGAAGCCATGCGCATTGCTCCGCAGGACGATCTCGCTGCGTGTCTCGATGCCGACGTCAGGTTTCATACCGCCATCCTGCGTGCCAGCCGCAACCCGGTGTTCGCCAATCTCGGCAATATGCTTGCGGCCGCCCTCAGCTTCTCCTTCCGCTTGACCACATCGGCCACCGCTAATTACCAGCAGACGCTGAGCGCGCATGGCGACGTGCTGGAGGCAATCAGGATGCGCAGGGCCGACGATGCACACGATCAGATGAAGGCGCTCATCGGGATCGCGTCGAACGACCTTCTTGCAGTGGCTCGCAAAGGCCGCCATCAACAGCCGATCGCCGCTGCCAAGGCCGATACCGCCTGAAGCGGATGGTCGGGACGATCAAGATCAGAAGCGGAGACCTGTCTGCTGAAATCGTCCCATCGCTTGGGGCAGGTCTTGCGAGACTGGACCATGGACGCGTGCCGCTCTTCAGGCCTTGGCCAAACGGCGGGAGCAGCAACCCGTTCGACCTTGCCTGCAACCTGCTTTTGCCATGGTCAAATCGCATCTCGGGCGGCGGGTTCACATTCGACTCCAAATTCCACGAACTGCCTGCCAATGTTGCAGGCGAGCCATTTCCCATTCATGGCAATGGATTTTCGAGCGAGTGGGACGTCGACAGCGTAACGCAGGACAACGCAAAGCTGTCGCTCATCAGCAACGGGCCCGGCCCATACCGATATCGCGCCGAGGTGAGCTACGCGCTGGCCGGACAGGGGCTCGAGCTGAACCTTCGCGTCGTCAATCGGGCCTCGATGAGATTGCCGTTCGGGCTTGGCATCCATCCATGGTTCCCGAGAACGGCACGAACCGCGCTTCATGCGCCGGCCTCGCAGGTTTGTCTCGAACTGGCCAACCACCTCCCTGAACGGTTTGTGGATGTCAAAACCCGTCCCGATTGGAATTTCGGCGCCCCAGTCGTATTGCCGAGTGGATGGATAAACAATCTGTTTGCCGGTTGGAACGGCGTCGCCAACATATCGTGGCCGGAGCACAGTTGCAGCCTGCGGATTGAAGCTTCATCGCCCTTGAATTTCTACCTGGTCTATTCGCCATCGGACGAGAGCGACTTCTTCTGTTTTGAACCGGTCAGTCATGCTGTCGATGCTCCCAATCGTGGTTCGATCGACAAATGGAATGGACTGTCGGTGCTTGGGCCTGGCGAGGCCCTGGCAGCCCGTTGCAGCTTCGCCGTCAGCTAGGCGGACTCCGGCGGCGCCCTCGAATTGGCGAATGTCGGCCAGCATGTCCGGTGACAACGAAGCCAGCTTTTCGTCCAAACGGAGCTTGGGAAGAGGGAACTCCGGCGACCGGGAACCCGTGAGCCCGTTCGACGTTTGCCGGATGTCGCTGCGCAGCTCGTCTGCTTGATGGCCCACCAAATGTGCCTGGCAGGATTGGATCAATGACGGATGTTGAACCAAAAGAATTCGTGCTCGCAGGCATCGTCATGAAGCGACTGGTCTCCGGCGAACAGACGGGAGGCCTGTTGAGTCTCTTCGAAAACAGAAGCGACGGGCACACGAAAACGCCAATCCATGTTCATGCGAATGACGACGAGACGGTCTACGTCATCGAAGGGCACTTGACCGCAATTGTGGACGGTGTGGTCCGAACGCTCTCGCCCGGCGGGAGCATGTTTTTGAAGCGGGGCATCCCGCACCAGCTTATGAATCCCGGCAATCAGCTCGTTCGCTATATCCTGATAGACACGCCAAGTGTGTTCGAGCAGTTTCTCGCCGAAGGTGGCCATGAACGCAGCAAGGGAGAGGTGGTCGGGTCGCCGACGCCTGCCGATATCGAGCGGCTCAAAGTAGCCGCGCCGAAGTTTGGGATTACGCTTCTGCAGGACTGGCCGGCAAGAGAGTAGATGGCTTCGTGATGGCGGCTTGGATCGCCGCTAAAGCCGGCCCTTGCCCGAGGAACCGGTATTGGCTAGCCGCCGGCAATCCAATCCGAGAGGCTGCGGGCAAAACTTCGCGGCACGATGAGTTCGCACGCGGTCTCGCCGGTGCGCAGGAAGAGCACGGGCACGTGATGGAAGGATGTTTGCACGGCGCGGCCCGGAGCGGCGGTCGGCGCGTGCCAGTCGACGGCAATGCAGCCGGACAGAAGCCTTGCGATACCAGGGCCGGCCATTTTCAAACGAACACGACCTTCCCCGAGGGGCACGGAACAGCCGAGATCGGGGTCGACGACAAGGGCTGGCGCTTCTGTGCCTTCGTCGAGAGCTAGCCAAAGGCGGCGAGGTGCAACGCGGATGGTTAAAAAGCCCTTGTGGCGAACCGTCTCTCCGACCGAAGCGGGAAGTTTCGTGTTGAGCGACGCCGAGACGCTCTTTTCGAATTGTCTCAGTGTCGCGTCCCAGCCCTCGATCTGGATAAGCGGACAATCCGCCACGGACAGGCTGAAATCCCGAGAAGAGGTCAAGCTAGCCATGCAGCCGTTCTCCCTGCGGATCGATGAATACCGGCGAGACAACGCGGGCGCGAACCGTTTCGGCCTTCATCGGATAGACCGCCACGACCTCGCTTCCTTCTGCCGCGACATCACCGGCAAGCAGGGCCAGCCCGACATAATGGCCGCGTTCGGGGCTGAAAGTGACGGAGGTGACACGACCGCGCCCATGGCCATGGGGTTTCTCATCCGGCAGGAACAGGATGGCGCCGCCGCGCAGGCGTTTTCCCTCTTCGATGCATTCCAGCCCGACCAGACGCTGCCGGTTGGGCGCCCGGAGGGCAGGGCGCCGTCGCAGGACGTCGCCGACGAAGCCGCTGCGCTTGCCGGCCATGCGGCCGAGGCCGAGATCGTCGAGCGTCGTGCGCCCATCGATCTCCGGTCCGGCGACATGGCCCTTTTCGACCCGCAGCGCGCCAAGCGCCTCGACACCGTAAGGCTTCAGGTCGAAGGGTCTGCCGGCTTCGAGCAAGCGGCTCCAGAGCTGTTCACCGGCAGTGGCGCCGACATAGACTTCGTAAGCGCGCTCGCCGGAATAACTGAGACGCAGGATGCGGAGCGCACGGCCCTCCCATTCGCTTTCGAGTAGTCCCATATGCGAAAGCGCCTCCTCGGAAACGTCGAGAGCGGGAAACGCTGCATTCAGAATCGCGCGGCTGTTAGGCCCGGCAACCGACATCGCCGCCCACTCGTCGCTGACCGAGGTAACGGCCACGCGCAAATCCGGCCAGGCCGTGTCGAGCAGGAATTCGAGACGCGACAGCACATCGGCGGCCTTGGCGGTCGAAGTGGTCATGAAGAACCGGTTTTCCGCTAGCCGCGTCGTGGTGCCGTCGTCGAAGACGATGCCGTCGTCGCGCAGCATGACGCCGTAGCGGGCGCGGCCTATCGCCAGTTTGGCAAAGCCGTTGGCATAGACGCGGTCGAGGAAGATTGCCGCATCCGGGCCCTGGACATCGATCTTGCCGAGCGTGGAGATGTCCATCAGCCCCGCGGCCTGACGCACGGTACGCATTTCGGCAACATAGGCCTCGTTCACGTCGCGGCCCGACTGCCGGTAGAAATAGGGCCGCATCCAGAGCCCGACCTCGAGCATCTCGGCGCCGTTCGCCATGTGCCCGTCGTGCATCGGCGTGCGGCGGATCGGCTTGAAATGATGGCCGACGGCGCGTCCGGCAAGCGCGCCGATCGCCACCGGCGTATAGGGCGGGCGGAAGGTCGTGGTGCCGGTCTCGGGAATCGTTGCCTTGCGCAGCGCTGCCATGGCGGCAAGTGCGGGAAAATTGCTGGTCTTGCCCTGATCGGTGCCCATGCCGAGCGTGGTGTAGCGCTTCAGGTGCTCGACCGATTCATAGCCCTCACGATGGGCGAGCTCGATATCCCCGGTCGTCACGTCCATCTGGAAATCGACGAAGGCTTTTCCACGTCCGACCGAAGGGGCTTGGCGAAGTAGCGTCGTAGCGGTCTCGCCGAGATCGAGTTTGGACGGAGCGGGCACCGGCGCCGACTTGCCGCAGGAGGCTGCCGCTTCGATGCCGGCGCGATGGCCGTCCTCGGCGGCGGCGGCGGTCGCATAGGCTCCTATCATTGCGCCGGCGCCGAACTGGCTGGCTGAAAAGGCGCCCGGCACGAAGCCGTCAATGTCGTCGCGATACACAGGTCTGACACCGAGGTGTGAGGTGAGATGCACGGTTGGCGACCAGCCGCCGGAGATGCAGACCAGGTCACAGGCGGCCGAGGATTGTCCCTCCGGCCCGTTGAGCGTTACACGTCTGACAGCATGGCCGCCGTTAAGGTCGACGATGCGCGTTGCGGCCCGTACCACCACGCCGAGCCGTGCGGCTTCCGCGGCAAGTGCTGCGGGCGGGACGGCGCGCAGATCGGCAACCGTCACCTCCGCGCCGGCTGCGGCATAGTCGAAGGCGGTGCGCCAGGCACCGTCATTGGTGGTGGCGACAATGATTTTCTTGCCCGGCAGGACGGCGAAACGGTTGAGATAGGTCCGGGCGGCCGAGGCAAGCATCACGCCGGGCCGGTCATTGTTCGAGAACACCATCGGCCGCTCGATGGCGCCGGTGGCGAAAACAATCGAGCGGGCGCGCAGCATAGTGACCGTTTGCCGGGCCTCGCCATTCGGCTTCTGATCGGTTGGATCGCGCTGTTTGACCAGTCCAAGGACATTGCCGTCATAGCTGCCGAAAGCGGTCGTCCGCTTCATCAGCGCGACGGTTTCGAAGTCCTCCAACTCGGCCTCGGCCTGCCTCAGCCATGCGGCCGCTGCGCTGTCGGACGGTTCCGCCAAAAGCTGGCCGCCAAGCAGAAAATCTTGCTCGATCAGCGCGACCCGCGCGCCGGCCGCGGCCGCTGCCCGCGCCGCCGACAATCCCGCCGGGCCGCCGCCGACAATGGCGACATCGGCGAAGGCATGACGAACCTCATAGCGGTCGGGATCCGGGCCGGTGCCGGCTCTACCCAGGCCGGCCGCCTTGCGGATGAAATGTTCGTAGAACATCCAGGCGCGGCGCGTCGGGCCCATGAAGGTCTTGTAGTAGAAGCCGGCGGACAGAAGCGGTGCCAACAGCCCGTTGACGCTTTGCACGTCGAAGGCAAGCGATGGCCAGCGGTTCTGACTCTCCACGACCATGCCGTCGGCGAGTTCCAGTGTCGCCGCCGGCAGGTTCGGCTCGCGCCTGCCGGCGCTCCCGAGCGTAACCAGCGCATTCGGCTCCTCGGGTCCGGCTGAAAAGATGCCGCGTGGACGATGATATTTGAAGCTGCGACCGACCAGGGTAACGCCGTTGGCGAGCAGCGCCGAGGCAAGCGTGTCGCCGCGATACCCAATCAGCTTGCGGCCGTCGAAGGTGAAATCTACCGGCACCTCGCGACTGATGCGGCCACCCACTGGCAGGCGTTTGCGGTTCGAACTCATGCCGGTTGTTTCCTGACAGTCGATTTCCTGGCGAAGTCGACGGATGCGATTGCGTGGTTGCGTGTGTCGCGTTCGACCACCATCCATTGGCGGCAGCCGGTCACGTGCTGCCAGAATTCGCGGTGCTGGCCGGCCGGGTTTGTCCTGATATAGACGTAACGATACCAGGCCTCTGGATCGGGATCGTCATGGGCCGGACGCGTGACCGAGGCATCGCCGCCGTAGCGGAACTCGTCATGGTCGCACGGGCCGCAGCAGGGGCATTCGATGCGCAGCATTTTGTCCCGCCTCCTATTGCAGCCAGGCGGAAGGGCCGACACCGGCCTCATCGAGCGTGTGGCCGGTGCGGAAACGATCGAGCCCGTAGGCCGCGATCAAGGGATGCGGCTTGCCGGTGGCGATCGTGTGGGCGAAGCACCAGCCGGAAGCCGGCGTCGCCTTGAAGCCCCCATAGCACCAGCCGCCATTGAGATAGAGGCCGTCGATCGGCGTCGGGCAGATGATCGGGCTGGCATCGGGAGTCATGTCCATGACGCCGCCCCAGTGGCGCAGCAGGCGGACGCGCGAAATACACGGCATCAATGCAATCGCCGCCTCCGCCACCTCGCGAACGACGCCGAGATTGCCGCGCTGGGCGTATGAATTGTAGCCGTCGAGATTGCCGCCGAAG
Organism: Mesorhizobium sp. M0678; assembly: GCF_040320505.1. Taxonomy (NCBI): domain Bacteria; kingdom Pseudomonadati; phylum Pseudomonadota; class Alphaproteobacteria; order Hyphomicrobiales; family Phyllobacteriaceae; genus Mesorhizobium; species Mesorhizobium sp. M0678. Next base: position 49,872 of record NZ_JAMYPT010000027.1, read on the forward strand.
ACCAACCCGCCCTTGTCGGACTGGCTGACGTAGAAATGGTCGGCGCCGTAAGCGACGACGTGATCTACCAGCGGCTTCAGCGGTTCGGTGACAAAGGCTTGCAGGACGTGGCTTTCGATCGGCAGTTCAAGGCCGGCCTTGGCACCGAGCACGGATGTGTGACCGGCAACAGCGAGGCCGACCTTGCCGGCGCCGATCCGGCCTTTCGTCGTTTCGACGCCGACGATACTGTCGCGGTCGCGGAGGAAGCCGGTCACTTCGCAGTTCTGGATGATGTCGACGCCATGGCCGTCGGCGGCGCGCGCATAGCCCCAGGCGACGGCGTCGTGGCGCGCCGTGCCCGCCCGGCCCTGGAAGATAGCGCCATGGATCGGAAAGCGGGCGGTGTCGGAAAAATCGAGATAGGGCACGAGACGGCGCACCTCGTCGCGGTCGAGGATATCGGCATCAATGCCATTCAGCCGCATGACATTGGCGCGGTGGCTGAAGCCGTCGAGCTGATCGGCCGAATGCGCCGTGACGAGCTGGCCGCGCTGCGAGAACATGACGTTGAAGTTCAGCGCCCGCGACATGCCCTCCCAGAGCTTCATCGAGAATTCGTAGAACTGGGTGTTGCCGTCGAGCAGGTAGTTGGAGCGGATGACGGTGGTGTTGCGGCCGACATTGCCGCCGCCGACATAGCCCTTTTCGAGCACGGCGACGTTACGGATGCCGTGGTTCTCGGCGAGGTAGAAGGCGGTGGCGAGGCCGTGTCCGCCGCCGCCGATGACGATCACATCATAGGACGGTTTTGGCTCCGCCGCACGCCAGGCGCGCTGCCAATTCTTCTGGCCGGACAGCGCGTTGCGTAAGATCGAAAATGCCGAGTAGCGCGCCATGTGTGCAGGCCTATCGAACGATCGGGCCGGCCGGCGTGCGGGTAAGCACTTCGGCGCCCGCATCGGTCAACAGCACCGTGTTGGAAACGAAGTCATCGCCGCGACCGGTGCCCATCAGCCACGACAGGATGTGGAAGCTCATCCCGGTCTCGATCTCGAGGTCGGAATCGTGCCTCAAGCCCGTCACCGAATTGCCGCCGGTCCATGATGGTGGCTGGCCGGCACCGACAAGGTAGCCGCAGTGATGGCGGCGATAGTGGGAAAGACCGGCCGCGTCGGCGACAGCCTGCCAGGCGGCGTAGACATCGCGCGCCTTGGCGCCGGGCCGCAGCGCCTCGACGACAGCGTTGAACGCCTTGGCGGTCACTTCCGCCATTGCAGCGTCTTCGTCGCTGATGTGGCCGATGCGAACGAGCCGGCCGAGCGGGGCGTGGTAGCGTGAGATGCACCCGGACAATTCGACGAAGACCGGCTCACCCTTGCGGTAGATCCCGTCGCCCCAGGTCGTGTGTTCTTCACCCAGGCGCGCGGCCGGGCGGATGAACGGTCCGAAGCCCGGCGCATGACCGCCGGCGCGGATCATTGCCGCAACACATTGGGCGGCGACCTCCTGTTCGGAAGCGCCATCCGAGATCGCGGCGATCGCGGCACCGGCGGCGGCGTCCGTCACCTTGGCGGCGCGCCGCATCAGCACTTGTTCGTCGGCGCTCTTCACCCGCCGCATCTTGTCGATCAGACCGGAGACATCGCTCCATTTGGCGTCCGTCTGCGTCTGGAGCGCAACGGCAAGCCCATGGCTGAGGCCAGCCGTCCAGTATTCGAGGCCGATCCGCTTGCCGGACAGGCCGAGCTCCATAAGTACCCGCGCGGCAAGGTCGGCCGCCGTTTCGCTGTCGGAATGGCCACGGAATTCCGCTGCCTTCACCTGCTTCTCGATCGTCACCTTCTCCATCGAGCGGGTGACCAGAACAGGTTTTCCCCGGAGCGGGACGATCAGCAGGTGAGGGGCAAAATACCCCCAGTGATCGAGCCCGGTGAGATAGAAGACGTTCTCCGGCGAGGCGAAGACCGCCGCGTCGAGCTCGCGCTCAACCAGTGCAGTACGGACCTTTGCCAGGCGGCCGGCGATTTCGGCTTCGGAAAACGGATTGCGGTCCATCGGGCGTCCTCGTGCTTGTTGCCGGCTTGCTGGCGGGCATGGTTCTTTTCGGCAGCCGGTTTCCCGGCCGCCATGTCAGTCGATGACGATGAGTTCGCGCGCCACGTCGCAGAGGCGTTCGCCGCCGCGTTCCGTGACGACGAACGATTCCGAGATGGCGATGCCGAAATCGTCGAGCCAGACGCCGGCCATGAAATGGAAGCACATCCCGGACTGCATCTCGGTAGTATCGCCGGGACGAAGGCTTGCGGTGCGTTCACCCCAATCGGGCGGGTAGGCGAGCCCGACCGGATAGCCGACCCGGCTTTCCTTCTTCAGCCCGTTCTTCCTCAACACTGCCTGCCAGGCGGCTTCCACCTCCTCGGCGGTGTAGCCGGGGCGCGCCTTCTCGAGGCCAGCGTCGACACCCTCGACGATTGCCTTGGCCATGTCGAGGATGGCTAGCGGCGGCTTGCCGAAATGTACGGTCCGCGTCAGCGCCGCGTGATAGCGGCGCCGCACGCCGGCAATCTCCAGAATGGCGGGGCCGCTATTCGGCAGCGGCGCGTCGGACCACGTCAGATGCGGCGTGCTCGTGCCCTCGCCAACGGGCATCAGCGGACAGATCGCGGCATAGTCGCCGCCCGCTCCGGGCACGCCTATGATCTGTGCGTGATAGATTTCCGCAATGACATGGTTCTGAGGCACACCGGGCCGCATTTTCTCGATGGCGCGGTTCATGGCATGCGTGCAGATCGCACCCGCCTCGCGGATCAGCACCAGCTCGGCCTCGGATTTGACCAGCCGCGCCCAGTTCACGAGATCGTGGTTGTTGGCGAAGTGCGCGTCGGGCAGCCCTTGGACCAGATGGGCGTGGCAGCGCGCCGTATAATAATGCGCGTCCATCTCGACGCCGATGCGGGCTTTTCCCCAACCACGCGACCGGATCAGTTGGGCGAGTTCGTCATAAGGGTGTTCGACGGGCTGCTGCACCAGCCGTTCCGAGAACGGCACGATGTTTGTCTCGGGCAGGCCGGTGGTCAGGCGTGCGCTCTTGGCATCCTGCGCCCTGCCGAACCAGATCGGCCGGTCCTCCTCCAGATGGACGAGCACGCACTGCGGAACGTAGAACGACCATCCGTCATAGCCGGTCAGCCAGCACATGTTGGCTGGATCCTGACAGACGATGAGATCGAAGCCGGCTTGTTGCATGCGTGTCTTCACGCCGGCGAGGCGCTGCCGATACTCCGCTTGCGTGAATGTCCCGAAGCCCTTCGCGGTCGCCACCGAAATCCTGCCTTCCAGGTACGCCGCTTGCCCTTTGATAAAATATGGGCAAGCAGGCCCAAATTGTGCACAACTCGACGTCAATTTGTTGGCTAACTGCGAATTATCGCCGAATTTCCATGGTTTCTATATCTCTGCTTGCGAAATGTCTAGGGCAGTTGTATACGTCTGATCAAGCAGGCGTCGACCTCGAAGAAGGCCGCGCCCTGGGAACCATCCACAGTTGTCCAATGGGAGAAAAGCATGTTCAATTCATCGATATCGCGCCGCATGGTCGTGAAAGCAGCTGCCTGCATCGCGCTCGCCGCGACGTCATTGACGTCGTTGTCCGCTCACGCGGAAACCACCCTCGAACGGGCCAAGAAGGACGGCTACATCCGCGTCGGTTTCGCCAACGAGGCGCCGTTCGGTTACGCCACGCCAGACGGCAAGCTGACCGGCGAGGCCCCTGAAGTCGCCAAGGCGGTGCTCGCCAAGATGGGCATACCGCAGGTCGACGGTGTTTTGACCGAATTCGGCTCGCTCATTCCAGGTCTCAAGGCCGGCCGCTTCGACATCATCGCCGCCGGCATGTTCATCACTCCGAAGCGCTGCGCCGAGATCAACTACTCCGAGCCGTCCTACGGCATCGGCGAGGCTATGCTGGTGGCAAAAGGCAATCCGAAAGGCATCAAGGATTTTTCCAGCATCAAGGACAATCCGGATCTCAAGCTTGCCGTGATGGCCGGCGCTGTCGAAGGCGGCTTCGCCAAGGACGCGGGCGTTGCCGGCGGGCAGATCGTCTCCTTGCCCGACCAGTCAAGCCTGGTCGCCGCTGTCCAGTCGGGCCGCGCCGATGCAGCCGCGCTGACCGCTCTTTCGATCGCCGATATGGCCAAGAAAGCCGACGGCGTCGAATCGACCAAGCCCTTCGGCGAGGTCGCCGGCAAATCGGTGAAAGGTCATGGCGGCTTCGGCTTCCGCAAGGAAGACACCGACCTGCAGCAGGCGTTCAATGCCGAGCTGAAGAAGTTCCTCGGTTCGCCGGAGCATATCGCGCTGGTCGAGCCACTCGGCTTCGGCAAGGATTATCTGCCCAACAAGACCACCGCAGAGCTCTGCGCTGGCAAATAGGTTCCCAACTGCTGGCGGCGCGAAAGCGCCGCCCTTTTTTCCCGGGGGAATCGCATGGGAATCCGTACGCTCATTGCCATGCTGGTCATCGCGCTCGTCGTGATCGGCGCGTTGGCAACACAGGAAAGCTATAGAGTGTTCATGCCGGGCCTGCTGCAAGGCGCGGTCCTGACGGTCGAGATCGCCGTCCTCGGCAGCCTGCTCGCAATTATCATGGGCGTGCTTGCAGCACTTGCAAGGATGTACGGCCCGACGCCGCTCAGATGGCTGGCCACGGTTTACGTCGAGATCTTCCGCGGAACGTCGGCACTGGTGCAATTGTTCTGGCTGTTTTTCGTGCTCCCGCAATTCGGCGTCACGATCAACGCGTTCGTGGTGGCGGTGCTCGCGCTCGGCCTGAATGTCGGCGCTTACGGATCGGAGTGCGTGCGCGGCGCGATCCAGTCCGTTGCCCGCGGCCAGTGGGAAGCGTGTACGGCATTGAACATGAGCCGCCCGCAGATGCTGCGCCGGATCATCCTGCCGCAGGCCTTTGTCGCGATGATCCCGCCCTGGGGTAATCTGTTCATCGAGCTTCTGAAATCGACAGCGCTGGTCTCGCTGATCACGCTTTCGGACCTCGCCTTCAAGGCGCAGCAAATGAACCAGAACACGTTCAAGACCATTCCGATCTTCACCCTCGTCCTTCTGATGTACCTGGCAATGTCGCTGGTTGTGACCATCGGCATGCGGCTTCTCGAAAGGCGGGCGTCGCTCGGACTGGCGCGGGGGAAGGCGGCATGATCTGGGATTGGGGATTTGCCCTGGAAATCCTGCCGGTGCTTGCCCGCGCCGCTGTCATTTCCATCGAAGCGACGCTGATCGGCTTTGCGCTTGCCGCCTCGCTCGGCCTGGTGCTGGCCGTTGTCCGCATTGCCGTGCCATGGACCAGCTGGACGATTTCGGTGCTGGTCGAGCTGATCCGCTCGACCCCGCTGCTCATCCAGATATTCTTTCTCTATTTCGTCTTTCCGAAATTCGGTGTCGTGCTCGACGCTTTCACCGCCGGGGTGCTGGCCATCGGCATCCACTACGCCGCCTATTGCTCCGAGGTCTATCGCGCCGGTTTCGACAACATCCATCGCGGCCAGTGGGAAGCTTCGATCGCGCTCAATCTCTCGTCCTGGACGACGTTCCGCGACATCATCATTCCGCAGGCGATCCCGCCGATCGTTCCGGCGCTCGGCAATTATCTGGTGGCCTTGTTCAAGGAAACGCCGTTGCTTTCCGCAATCGCCGTGATGGAACTGATGCAGACCGCCAAGATCATAGGCTCCGAAACGTTCCGCTACACCGAGCCGATCACGCTGGTCGGCCTGTTTTTCCTTGCCATGAGCCTGGTTTCGGCGGCGCTCATCCGCTCCCTCGAAGGGCTGCTCAACCGGAGGACCACGCGATGACTGAACAACCGATGGTCCGCTTCGACAATGTATCGAAACGCTACGGCACGTTAACCGTTCTCGACGGGCTCAATCTCGAAATAGCGCGCGGCGAAAAAGTCTCGGTCATCGGTCCGTCGGGTTCGGGCAAGACGACGGTGCTGCGCATGCTGATGACGCTGGAGACGATCAATGACGGCGTCATCTGGGTCGAAGGCGAGCCGCTGACCCATATGGAGAGGAACGGCAAGCTTGTTCCCGCCGATCTCGCCCACATCCGCAAGATACGCGCCAAGATCGGCATGGTGTTCCAGTCGTTCAACCTGTTTCCGCATATGACAGCGATGCAGAACTGCATCGAGGCGCCGATAACGGTGCTCGGAATGAAGCGGGCGGACGCCGAGGCACGAGCGGCCGAGCTGCTGGAGCTGGTCGGTCTGGCCCAGAAGAAGGACCACTATCCGTCACAGCTTTCTGGTGGCCAACAGCAGCGCGTCGCCATCGCCAGGGCGCTGGCAATGCGGCCCAAGATCATGCTGTTCGACGAGGTGACGTCGGCGCTCGACCCGGAGCTTGTCGGCGAAGTGCTGCAGGTGATAAGGCAAATCGGGCGCGAGCATGATCTAACCATGCTTATGGTCACCCACCAGATGGGCTTCGCCAAGGAGTTTTCCGACCGCGTTTGTTTCTTCTATCAAGGCAAGATCTGCGAGCAGGGGCCGCCAAGCGAACTGTTTGGTGCTCCCAAGAACGAGCGGACACGGCAATTCCTGCACGCTGTCCTGGAGGCTGGGTGACGATCGAGACAGAGGCCAAGCCGCCCACGACGGTGACCGCCGCGCCGCCGCGCCCGCTCTCCGCGCGGGAGCGGTTCGAGCGCATCTACCGGATATTGCGCGACCGCATCTGCCTGCTCGATTATGCGCCGGGAAGCCACCTTTCCGAGGAAGAACTTGCCCAGGAATTCGAGATCAGCCGCACGCCGGTCCGGCGCGTGCTGGCGCGCCTTGAATCCGAGGGTCTGGTTCAATCCGTCCACGGCGTCGGCACGATCGTCACCGACGTCGACATCGAGGAATTGCAGCAGGTCTATCATCTGCGCCTGGAGCTGGCGCTCCTCGTCGGCAAGCTTTCGCCGATCCCGCGCACGGCGGACGACCTCGACCGGATACGGGCGCTCATCGCGCGCTGCGATTCCGATATACTCAATCCCGACCAGCGCGCTTTCCTGCGCCTCAACATGGATTTTTTCTACGAGCTCACGGCGATGACCGGCAACCAGCCACTGCGCGAGATCAGCGAGCGCCTGTATTTTCAGGTCGCGCGCGTCGTCCTGAAGCTGATGCCGCAATTGGGCCTTGTCGAGGAATTCACCGCATTCCGCCGCGAAATGGAAGAGGTCCTTGCCGCGGCCGAAATCGGCGACTGGGAGTCCATCGGGCACATAAGGCGGGCGCATATCTCAATGAGCTTCCGCCGCATGATGCGCCATGCAGGCGTGGCGAATCTGGATAGAGCTACATAATCAGCCCCGTAAGATTTTTGCTGGTGGACTGCCGTCGAACTGCGTTTGCCAGGGAAAGCATGGCCGCCCGCCCCGATGCCGACAGAATTTGCCAGCACCGGGGATGACTAGAACGGCCCGATACTGCAGGCCCATTCCTGCCCTCAGAGAGCGTGCTCATTCGGTATGTTGGCGGGGTTCCAGACGACCTCCCACAGATGTCCGTTCGGGTCGCGGAAATATCCGGCATATCCGCCATAGAACGTGTCCCGGGCAGGCTTGATGATCTCGGCTCCGGCGCGGGCGGCCTCATCCATCACTTGATCGACTTCTTCGCGGCGCACAACGTTGTGGCCGATTGTGAACGAGGTCGAGGTAATCGGCGCCTTGGGCAGGCCGGTGTCGTAGGCGAGGTCGTCCTGAGCCCAGATCGCGAGCTTCAACCCGCCGGACAGCGTGAAGAACGCGACGGCGCCATGCTCGAACTCGCGGCCGATGATCCCTTCCGTCGGCAAGCCGAGGCCGTCGCGGTAGAACGCGAGAGAACTCTCGAGGTCGGCGACAGCGATAGTCAAAACCGAAATGCGCGGTTTCATGGCAGTCTCCTGTGGTTGTCGGAGACACCAGGATAAAGTCGGGCGACAGTGAAGACTTGAACAAAACGGCCAAATCGAAGAGCGCTTCGTGGTTTCACCCGTTCTGCAGCAGGTGATGAATTTGTCGCGGGGTGCTTCCCGTCAGGCGGCGGCTCTCGCGGACAAGATGCGCCTGGTCGGAATAGCCCGTCTCGGCCGCCAGCATGGCGGTGGAGCTGCTGGAGCGGCTCGAAAGCCGCAGAAAGCGCTGGTAGCGGAGGATACGGTCAAGCGTCTTGGGGCCATAGCCGAAGCTCTCGTCGAAGCGCCGGCGCAACGTCCTTTCGCTCATCTCGAGTGCGCGCATCAACCAGGGGACGAGAGGCGCGTCGGGTGGCGGCCCGCGCTCAATCAAGCGATATGCCGCCTGCATGGGAACGTCTGTCGCGTGGGAGGCCATTTCCTCGGCGAGGACCTGTTCGAGCGAACAGGCCAGATCCTCGAGATTGTCGCTGGCGCGCACGCGGCTGGCGAGGCGGCGAGCTCGCGCGCCCCACAAATCGTCGAGCGACAGCCTCTGGCCGACAAGCTCGATTTGCGGCACGCCGAGCCATGCCGCCGCCGTGGCAGGATGAAATCGGAAACCGATCACGGCCTCGTCTGCCGCCAGAACCTCGGTCTGCGGCTCCTTGTCGGGGCCGGCAACTCGGAAGCTGCCTCCGATCCATTGCAGATCGATCGTTGCGTCGGGCATGATGACGATTGGCGGTGCGCCCGCCGGGTCCATTCGATGCACCCACACCGAAGCAAAGCTCCCGTGAAGCCGCGCCGACGCTGGACGTTGCTGAAATGAACCCGTTGCCTGTGCTGGGACGGGATCGCTCATCTCGCTCCTCTTCGGACTAGCGGCGGTGAACCTACGGCGCAGCGGCTGCGCCCGGCCGTCGCTCGAGGCAACATCTGCACGACCGACAACGTCTTCCAATCGAGAACGGTTGCAAGAATCGGTCGTTTTCTTCCGGCCGGAATGAAGAGGGCAGGTGAGGGGTGATGCCACGCGCATCGCCATCGGTAGCGCCGTGTGCGGGGCATACGTCGATGGCCGTTTTGTTCAATCCGGCAAGCGAGATGCGTGCTTATCTTTCGCCGTCGTACATCACACGAGAGGTTTGCGTCATGAGCAACAACAACGACCAACGGATCGACTACGTCGAATTCAACGTGAAAGACATTCAGCGGTCACGCGACTTCTACGGAAAGGCATTCGGCTGGAGCTTCACCGACTACGGCCCGCAATATTGCGAGTTCAACGACGGGCGCTTGTCAGGTGGCTTCGCCGCTGGCCCAGCGAGGTCGGGAGGAGGCCCGCTCGTCATTCTCTATGCCGATGATTTGCCGGGAACGGTCAAACGTGTCGAGCAGGCGGGAGGCAAGATCGTCAGACCGATCTATGGCTTCCCCGGTGGCCGGCGCTTCCATTTCGCGGATCCGGATGGTTACGAGCTTGCGGTTTACACCGAGGACGGCAGCAAGGAATGATCGCGTTCTTCCACCACCTCGGATTGGTTTTGCTCGGCGGCGTCTTTATCTGGGCGGGCGCCGAGCATTTCCTCAGATTCCGGGCGATTGCAGCGTCCCTGGCCGAGCGGGGCTTTCCTGCTCCCAGGCCTCTTCTCGCGGCCGGATCGGTGCTGGAGATCGCAGGCGGATTTTGCCTCGCAACGGGCCTTGGTGGACCCTTTCCCGGCGCGGCCTTGGCCGTATTCACCATTGCGGCGTCTTTCATGGCGCTCAACTTCTGGCACTGCGGCGGTGATGAACGCGAAGCGCTTCGTACCGGCTTCACCATCAATGTTGCCGTCTTGGGCGGGTTGATTGTCGCCGCGACCACTAGCCTGTGATCATCGTTTCGAGGCGGCGGGCCACTGGACCACGTCAGAGCCATTCCATGACGCTGCGCTGCTTGAGCAGTTCATTGATGGCTTCCGCAAGGCCGGTCTTCCGGCGTGACCTCCCAAACGGCCAGCATTGAACGCGGCGCTCTGTACAAAGCCTACTTCAAGATCGCGGCGACGATGAATCCCATCCCCTGCGGTCCTCCTCTAAGGTAACGGCGCCTTGGCTGTTACGGGTCGCCTTAGGCGCTCACGAATGCCTTGGGCAATGTGGATGAAGGCAGCGCACCTCGTAAACATGCAAGTTCACATTTTTAGCGGCGTGAGCAGGCGGTCCCTGAAAATCCGTGTTCTGATGTCGTTGCCTCCTCGGCACCGTTCGTGCGACCTATTCCTCAAAGCGACCCGTGGCGTCACGATCGCGCTCGTACCGTCTGGTGAGCGGAAACGGCGGCAACCAGGACTCGCGTCGGATGATCCAGCTTTCGTAGGTTGGCATCAGTTGGTCAGGCGCATCAAGGGACCCCAGGCTTACTTCGATTTCGTCGGCGGTGCGTGCGAAAATGGAGGAGCCGCAGCGGGGACAGAAAAACCGCCCGGCGAAGTCGCGTGTTTCGCCGTCGATCGTCACCGCATCCTCAGGAAATATCGCGGAAGCGTGAAAAAGGGCGCCATGATGCTTGCGGCAGTCGAGACAGTGACAAAGGCCGACCCGGTATGGGCGTCCCGACGCGACAATTCGGACGTTGCCGCACAGGCACCCGCCGGTGAATCGGTCCATGCTGCGTCTCCTCCAAAATCAAGCGGCCGGAATGGTTACAACGACCGGCACTGTTGTTGCAATCGCCGCGCCGCGGGCGGGGACACGTCGTTCTTCCGTGGCGATGACATTGCAGCCGCCTCTCTATGCCTTGCGCGAGCTTGCCGCCGAAAATAGGCTTTGGTTTGTCATATGGAACGAAACGGCGCGTTCCATTGAGCCGCCAACTCGGCGGCCGAGGCGATCTTGACGCCGCAGTCGGCGAGTATGCGTGCGACGGTCGCTACCAGTTCGGCGTTGGACGAGGCTATGCTGCCGTCCGGAAGGAAAAGATTGTTTTCGAAGCCGACCCGGACATGGCCGCCAAGCAACGCGGCGGCGGTCACGCACGCCGCTTCGTTGCGGCCGAAGGCGCAGACGCTCCAATGGTCGAAGCGCGGCATGTTCGCCGCAAGGAATGGCAAGAGATCGGCAGGAACGGACGTCTGTCCCGGCGTGTAGCGGCCCAGCACGTAGAGAACCGGTATGCTTGCCCAGGGGATCAGTCCGCGCTGCTGCATGTCCGAAAGCCTGACGGCCTCCTCGGGCGAATAGAGGATGATCTGCGGCGCAACCCCCTCGGTGTGCAGCCAGGCCATGAAGCGCACAAAGGCGAGTTCCGATCCGGCATCAGGAACGATTTCGCGAAGCGCCAGCGAGACAGCTTGCGGCTTCACATCTTGTACGACGGCCATCTGTTGGGCCGGCGAATAGATACCGAGCGCTTCGGAGGTGATCTGAATTATCAAGCGGTCGCCGGCAGCACCGCGGATGGCGGCGATCGTCTGGCGGTAGGCGTCGACGTCGAGCAGATGATTGCCGCTTCTGTCGCGGACATGGACGTGGATCATAGCCGCACCGGCATCGGCGCATTCCGCGGCCGTCCTCGCAAGTTCGGCTGGTGTCAGTGGAATCGCCGGATGGTCGGCCTTGCTGCGACGTCCCCCGTTCGGGGCGACGGCTATGGCGATGCGGTCGAGACCATGGGCCGGCTTCATGGGGACGTTCTGTGAGTGACAAGATTCATATGAATCAATCTTTGATCACACTGAAACAGACGTTGCAATCGCTGGTCTGGCGAGCTAGCAATATCCATGGACCAGGGAGAGCTTGCTGGACAGATCGTCAGTGCCTTCGACGGCATGTCGGCGCAGCTTCGGTCCGCCGCGCGCTATGTCCTTGATAAACCGTATGACGTCGCGCTGTTGTCCATGCGCGAGCAGGCTCGGCACGCAGGCGTGCAGCCGGCGACGATGACGCGGCTGGCCCAGCATCTCGGCCTGTCGGTAGCTTTTCAAGTTGTCCGGTTTTTGTAGCACATCAGATGTCCGCTTCTGTTTGTTGCAGGAGGTGCGTCGAAGCGGTTCACGCCGCACTCCTGAT
>NZ_JAMYPT010000028.1:0-60033 GCF_040320505.1 Mesorhizobium sp. M0678
TCGAGCTGATCGTGCCGATCGCCATGGAAGAGAAGCTGCGCTTCGCCATCCGTGAAGGCGGCCGCACCGTCGGTGCCGGCATCGTCGTCACCATCAAAGAGTAGTCGCCGGCGCTGCCGGTTGAGATCGGATGCAAAGGGGCGGTCTTCGGGCCGCCCTTTTGATTCTGATATTCTGGCAATGGATTAACCGCATTGCTTCAAATCCTGTTGCAAGCGCCTCTGCCATAACTAGTATAGGTTGCATCGAGGGGGGCTGCCCGAATGGTTCCATGGCGCCGTTTGCATAGTCAGGCATGGTGGTCGCTAGGGCTGATCTGCCTGGTGTCGTTGCTTGCCATGGGCCACGCTGCCTTCGCAGCGGATGCAAAGAAATCCACGCCGGAAAAATCCGCGCCGGATTTCGGCCCGACGATGCGGTTCGTCGTCGTCCGCAGCAGCGCGCCGGGCTGCGAGCCGACCTGTCCGGAATGGATATCGGCGGAAGGCTCGATAGAAGCCGGCACGCCGGCCCTGTTCAAACGCGCGCTGAAAGCGCTTGGCGGCCGAAAGCTGCCGATCGTCGTCGATTCCCCCGGCGGCAATGTCGAAGCGGCGCTGACACTTGGTCGCCTGATCCGCAAGAACAAGCTCGATATCGCCGTTGGCAAAACCCGCTTCGTCGGCTGTCTGCCAGATGTGAAGAACTGCAAGGAAAACGACGGCAAGGGCGCCCGTTATTTTGGCAATGCTTATGCCGATGGCGCCATCTGCAATTCCGCCTGTCCGTTGATGTTTTCCGGTGGCATCCGGCGCGTGGTCGGGGAATGGGCCTTTCTCGGCGTCCATCAGATCACCACGACCTATATCCGGACGAAATTGCTGTACCGCACCACTTATCGCATGGTGAAAGGCAAGAAGAAGATACTCAGCACCAGGGTCGTCAGCCGGAAGAACGCCGGCAGCTACAAGACCTATGAGATGAACAAGCCGCTGGAGCGGAAGCTGGCGGCCTATCTGAAGGAGATGGGCGTCGGCCTGGGTGTGCTCGAGACCATGAAAAGCACACCGGCCAGCGGTATCCAGCAATTGGCTCCCTACGACATGCTGCAAATGAATCTCGTCACCAGCCGGGATGCCGTCGACCTGCTGACCGCGCCAACCCTATGCACGTCCGATCCGTTGCCGGCGAGTTGCAGGGAGGTGCCGGCGCCGGCGAATATCACGAAGCCGGCCCGCGAAGTGGTGGCGAAAGCCGAGCCTGCACCCGCAGGGCTCGAAACCCCGCGGCCGAAGGAGGTCGCTGACATGCGCTTCGTCCTGGTCCGCGGCAGCAACCCGCTCTGCAATCCCAACTGCCCGGAATGGATCTCGGCCGAAGGCGCAATTACCGCTGACACGCCCGAAAAATTGCGCCAACTGCTTGACAGCGTCGGCGACCGGCGCCTGCCCATCGTTATCAACTCGCCGGGTGGTGATGTGCTCGGTGCTTTGGCGGCCGGAAGGCTGATCCGCGAACGCAAGCTCGACGTCGCCGTGGCCCGGACGGATTTCATTGGCTGCGAGCCGCGGCAGGCCGACTGCACGGCCGAAGACGGCGTCTACAATGGGCTGACGGTCGATGCCGGCGGCGGTTGCGGCTCGGCCTGTCCGATCATGCTCGCCGGCGGTGTCAAACGCCTGGTCGGCCCGCGTGCACAGTTGAGCGTGCATTCGGTAGGGCAGGAGCAAAAGGTCAAGGCCTATCTCGAGGACATGGCCATCGGCCCCGGTCTGTTTACCGCAATTCAGCTGTATTCAGTCGAACGGCAGCTCGAACTCGACAGGATGCTGAAATACGGGCTGACAACCGGGCATCAATCGGCAGACGAATTGACAGGCCCAGGCATCTGCAGATCGGAGCCACGGCCGGAAAACTGCCGCGAAGCCTCGGGCGCCAAGGCTCAGGCCAGCACGCCGGTCAAATCGTAACGCGGGCATGATGGCCGACTGCCCATCGAGGCAGGTTGAGCGGCGCTCGATGTTTCCGCTATCGTCCAGCGCGGTTGAAGTCCAGCATGGGAGGGATCGCGAATGAGCCAGGATGTCCCGACATTGTTTGAATGGGCCGGTGGCTCCGAAGCGCTGAACCGCCTGACCCAAACCTTCTACGACAACGTCTCTCGGGACCCCATCGTCGGGCCGGTGTTCAAGCATATGTCGCCGGATCATCCCGCTCACGTCGCGGCTTTCATCGGCGAAGTTTTTGGTGGACCGAAAACCTACAGCGAAAAGCACGGCGGCCATCGCGAGATGGTGATGCACCATCTCGGCAAGCATCTGACCGAGGAGCAGCGCCGGCGCTGGATCAACCTTCTCGCCGACGCCGCCGACGAGATCGGGTTGCCTGACGATCCCGAATTCCGCTCGGCCTTTATGGCCTATGTCGAATGGGGATCGCGGCTGGCCAGGATGAATTCCAACAAGGGCCCGACCTGCGATCCCGAGAGCGAACCAATGCCGGCCTGGGGTTGGGGGGTGCCGGGCGGCCCCTACAAGGCGCCTTCGGGAGACTGACCGGGGCGCGAATCGGTCGAAAACCCTGCCGCCAGGACCCGATTTGCGGGAAATGGGTGGCGGTGAATGGTTCGGTCCGCCAGGCTGGAACGGTTTGAGGCCGCCGTGGCTGGCGGGGGGCCGTGCTGAAAAACCGGAGGCCTGCGATGGGATCGGACAGCAAAGCAAATTCTGACAGCAACCGCGGAATCCGAAATCCGTTTGGCTTCATGGACGTCCCCACTCCCGACGACGAGGAGGTGTCGGCGTTCGCCGCCGGCGTGAAACTGGAGGGAACTCCAAGCGATGAAAATGCCGAGGCCTGGGGCACCGAAAGCGACCGCGACCGCAACGACACCATCGAAGGCAGCTGGTCCAGCCGTTGGAACGGCGGTGCCGATCCCACGATTCCAGGCGACAGCAAGGATAAATGGAAGTCTGGCCGGGGCGAGGTGAAGACGGCGGGAGAGAGGGTTTACCTGCTGTTCGATTGGCATAATGGCGTGCGCAAGGGGCTCATCGATGCCCGGCGCCAGGGTGCGAAAGGGCTGGCGGGAAAATACATCAATCTGACCGACCCGGAAATCGTGCGTCCCTGGGTCGGCTTGATCGTCAGCAATCAAAGGATCGACGGGAAATGGCCGGGAGGACGCCTGGACTTTCGAAGATGAAGGCCGGGTAGCGCACGTCGCTCTTTACAGAGCGCGCGGAAGCTTTTAGGAAGCGCCTGCTGCGCCGACATGCGCATACGGGCATAGCTCAGTTGGTAGAGCGGCGGTCTCCAAAACCGCAGGTCGTAGGTTCGAGCCCTGCTGCCCGTGCCATTTCCTCAGGGAAATCAGGCACTTATAAATCGCCTTGCTTGGCGAGGACGCCGAAAGTAGCCTTACACATCTCTTTCACAAACTTGCACGCGCGCAGGGAGTGTCTGGCGATGGCGGAAAAGCACACGATTCTGGAAGGGAAAGTTCACGTCTATCGGCGCAACGACAGCCCGATTTGGCATTGTTCGACGTTCCTCAAAGGCAAAAACTGGCGGGTCAGCACCAAGGAAGAAAGCCTGGCAAGGGCCAAGGACTGGGCCGAGGACTGGTACTTCGGCCTGAAGGACAA
This sequence comes from Mesorhizobium sp. M0678, assembly GCF_040320505.1. Lineage (NCBI taxonomy): Bacteria > Pseudomonadati > Pseudomonadota > Alphaproteobacteria > Hyphomicrobiales > Phyllobacteriaceae > Mesorhizobium > Mesorhizobium sp. M0678. Next base: position 3,627 of record NZ_JAMYPT010000028.1, read on the forward strand.
AGGCCGGCGCGGCGAACTGTTAGCCGAAAAGACCTTCAAGGATGCCGCCGACCAGTTCATCACGGAATACGAGGTGCTGACAAACGGGGAGCGAAACGCCCGTTGGGTCAAGGACCACTATCGACGGGTTCGCACCTATCTGGTGCCGTACTTTGGTAAGATGGGGCTTTCGACCATCAACGCGGGCACGGTGCAGGAGTACCGTATTTCCCGGCTGACGCCGGAGGAGGGTAAGAAGCTCCCCTCACGCAGTACGCTGCACCACGAAACCGTGACCTTGCGCCTGGTCCTGAAAGCGGCCGTCCGGCATCGATGGCTGACGCATCTGCCGGATATCTCCCAGCCCTACAAAAAGTCAGCGAAGGTCGTGCACCGCGCCTGGTTTACGCCAGAGGAATACAAACAGCTGTACCAAGCGACGCGGGCCCACGCGCAGGAGAGGCGGGACGCCAGCCACAAAGCCAAGAAGGGCGAGAAGGCCCACCGGGTCTGGCTGGCCGAGCAGCTCCACGACAAGATCCTTTTCCTGACCAATACGGGCCTCCGGCCGGACGAAGCCACCTGGCTCGAATATCGGGACGTCGAGGTCGTCAAGGACGAGGCGAGCGGCCAAAAGATCCTGGAAATCCAGGTGCGCGGCAAGCGCGGGGTAGGGTACTGCAAAAGTACGTCCGGTGCTGTTTTTCCCTTCCAGCGAATGGTGGCCCGCAACAAGCCGAAGCCCACCGACCGGGTCTTTCCGGTCGACCACAAGAAGCAGTTCAACGGCATCCTCGATAAGCTCGGCCTCAAATCCGACCGCGAGGGCAATCGGCGGACGCTGTACTCGCTCCGCCACAGCTACATCAGTTTCCGATTGCTTGAGGGCGCCGACATCTACCAGATCGCCAAGAACTGCCGGACAAGCGTCGAGATGATCGAGAAGCACTATGCCGTGCACCTCAAAAACCGCCTCGATGCGGCGGCCATCAACGTGCGCAAGCCCAAGCCTGCGCAGCGGGCCAAGCCCGAGACGGTGGAGCAGATTGAGAGTTGAGGTGCCTCCTTTGACCGGGCAGGCTTGAAAGTTTTCCGGGAGCTTTTAGCAATGCGTACAGCGCACTTACGCATCGCCCAATGTGTACGCATTGAGCCAGAGAAGCGATGCGTTGCTCGGTTTTCTGACCGGGCGCGGGGGGCGGCCCGGAGAAAACCGGCAAGTGCGCCAGGGGCAAGCCCCTTGGAACCCCGCTCAGCATCGAGAACCGCGTTTCAACTTGACTGTGCGCCGGGGCCCGACAAAGTGCGGATGGACGGGTGACGAATGGCGATCTTTCATCTGCACGTCAAAAACATCAGCCGCGGTGACGGCCGTTCGGTTGTCGCTGCCGCCGCCTATCGGGCCGGCGAAACGCTGCCGAACGACGCGGAAGAACGCGAGAGTGCGTTTGGCGGCCGGCGCGACGTTGTTCACGCCGAGATCCGGATGCCGGCTGGAGCTCCTGTCTGGATGGGCGAGCGGGCCAAGCTTTGGAATGCCGTCGAAGCCGCCGAGAAGCGCAAGGACGCGCGGCTTGCCAAGGAAATCGAATTTGCGCTGCCGCGTGAAGTCGCGCCGGCGATTTGGCTGGAGCTGACTGGCGCCATGGCGGATGCGTACACGCGCCAAGGTTATATCGTGGACTTGGCGATTCACGAGGACGGCAGGAACACCAATCCGCATGCCCACCTGCTGCTGACAACACGTCGGATCACGGCGGGAGGTTTCGCCGGAAAGCTCCGTGAGGCCGACGGGGTTCGCTTCGTCACCGACGCGCGTACCATGTGGGCCAAGATTGCCAATGCCAGCTTCGCCAGCGCCGGCCTCGATACCCGCATCGATGCTCGCAGCCATGCCGCGATCGGTTCGGCGCAGCGCGCGGGCCAGCACGTGGGTGCCGATCGCCAGGCGCGACGGGCACGCCGGGCGCAGATTGATGCAGAACGTGTTGCCACGGTCCGACAGGAGCTGAGAATGCCGAACCCGCTTGCCGAATTGTATCCCCACCTGTCCCTGAGACGGGACTGGCCGCCTGAAAGCCGCGAGCCGGCGCCGGACATGAGTGAGCGCGAACGCGACGAATTCTGGCTCTATTGGCAGTCGCGCGATCACGAGCAGGGCGATCCGGTTGCCGGGCGCGATCGGCCTGTCCGAAGCCCCGAAGGTGACCTGATACCCTCGCACGAGCTGGAGGCGGCGCAGGACAGGATGATTGCCGAGGTCGAGCAACCGGCTGACCGTTATCCGCTCCCGAACGCCCAGGAACTCACTGCGGAGAACGACAGGGCGTGGTGGATCAATGCCGAACACCAAAGGCAACCAGAAAGCGAACCTGACGCACCTGAACGGGACCGCGAGGCCTGGTGGCGGACCCGCTGACTGGCGTCTCGGCCGGGATGTGTCGAACGCTACTGCAGTGAATCTTTTGGAATATGCCTGGGAGGCAGCGCCTCCGCGAGCATGGTGCGTCGTACGCGGGTCGCGGTAGCGCCGGGTGGCAACCCTTCCCGACAGGTTCCGAGCTTGCGGCGACGGTACAGCAGGTAGGCATAGTAATGTCGTTTCACCAGGTGAAACCACAACCACGTTGGCCAATCGCGCCAGCGGCGCCGCTTTGCTAATGCAAGTTCGTAGTCTAACCTTCTGATCCAATAGGGCCGCATAGGAAAAATAGGACATTATTCCTACGGTCTGTCAAAGGATATCGCGATGGCGAGGGATTTTTCTATCGACCCGGAAGCAGACATGCAGAAACTGACCACGCGGATGGTTCAGGTCAACCGCCAGTTTGCCGATCTCTTCGGGCGCTGCTTTGAGCAGCCCGATGTCGCTTATGGCGAGTGGACCAAGTTCGCGTTGAACGACGCCCATTCGTACGAAATCCTGAAAAACCATCTCTTCTCGCTCGGCGAGATGCCCCGGGACGAGACCCGGAAGGAGCAGGCCATCGACGCCAGCTTGCGGCTTCCGGCGTTGTTTCAGGAGTACCGTGGGCTCCGCGACCAGCTGGAGGAGATGCGCGCTGTTAACCCGGCGCATTTCGATGGCATGCAACGTCAGATCCAGGCCGACGCCGATCCATGGTGGGTCAAGCGGTCACCCGGCGCAACTGCTTCCGGTGGCCATGAGGAAGAGCGGGACTTAAGCCCGGAATGGCGGCGAGACCGCTAAGCCTGCAAGGATCAGGCGGCCCTTTTCCCGGGAAGCATTTTCAGGTGGGCGCCGCTGCGAAGGGCATCGGTGCGGCGTTTGAGCGTCGGGTGGGTACTGAACAAAGCCCCCATTTTGCCGCCGCGAAACATCAGGTAGCCGTATTTGTTTTCGACCCCGGTCGGCTTGGCCGGTATGCCATGGACCCGCTCGAGGGCGCCAATCATCGCCTCCGGTGAAGCAATGCTGGCACCGATGGCATCGGCCTTGAACTCACGGGCGCGCGACAACCCCTTCACCATAAGCTCGGACCCGGCAAAAAGCGTGTGCCGGGCCGCCGTGCCCATGGCGCCGGTCACCTCCGTCACATCGCGCCCGTAGCGCTTGTCTTTGGTGGCCTGCGCCACCACTGTCGTCGCGATGACCGTGCCGAAATTCGCCACGTGACCCATCATGGTCTGGAACCCTTCCGCGAATTGCATCCGTTCCACGTCGTTGTAGACCACGTGCCCGAGTTCGTGGCCAATCACCGCGTCCAGCTCCTGCGGCGACAGCAGGTTCAACAGGGGCTTGCCAATCACGACCGCCGCGTCTTTACGGGTTCCCATGGCGAAGGCGTTGGTGACATTCACCACGCCGACGGCCGGCGGCTTGATGCCAAGCGTCGCGGCATGTCCGGCGACACGCTGCGCAAGCGGGTGATTGGCCTGGAGGTACTCAACCCCGAACGAATTGCCGACCCTGGCCTTGGCCCGGGCGGTAAACCTGTTGCCGTAGACGAGGCCGGCAACCGCCAAGAGTCCGCCGATCACCCATCCCGGGCTGTCCAGCGGCATCAACACGAAGGGCACACCGAGCGGGCCGCCCATGATCAACCATTGAATGAAGACGCAGGTAAACAGCACAGTACCCGCCAGCACGAGCGGGGTGCTGACGACGGTCCGGCTTAAGGAGGTCAGGTCACGTTCCTGGGTTTCACCCGGCGCGGTCGTCAGGTGGAGCATTGCGGCGGTATCCGGTTGATAGCGGATCAAGGCGGCTTTCACGACTTTCACGAGGAGCACCACCTGCCAGATCGTAAGCCCCAGGTCGACCAGCACGAACAGGCCTGGCCAATCAAGGTGGGGTGGCAGCGGCAGAACAACGCTCGGGTAAAGCCCAAGGCCGCTGTTGATCGCGTACCAGCCGAGCCGCAGCGCCGTGGCCGTCAAATATCTGGCAGCCAGGGGCTTAACGTCGTCCAGGAAAGTACCAAGGGTCATACCGCTCCTCACGTTCTGCGATTGGCTGGTGGAATGACGCGCTCACGGCAGGCTTGCCCCAGATACCAGGGCACGAGATTGGCCCGGATCGGGCGGACGCCCCGCGCAAAGACCAGGCCGATGCGGGTCTGGTCCGCGGCGGAGCCACTGAGCAGTTCCGTCACTTCGTCCGGCGTCAGCAGGGGACGGCCGGAATAGGCAATGCCGTGATTGACCGAGCCGGTGCCTGCGCCATTGCCGCTGAAGACCGGGCCGGTCGAGGCGCTGTTGCTGGTCCCTGCCGTGCGGTAGCCGCGCGTCTGGTCGCCGAGGAAATCCGAGATCATCGAGGCGGTGAAGTGTTCGTCGGTGCCGAAGAACGTCTTCACCGAGGTATTGAAGAACGTCTTCCAGCCGGCGGGGTAATGTTCTTCCAGCGTGGGCACGTTCTGGAGGAAGAACCAGAGGCGGACGCCCGCGCCGGCATGGGTGCGGATGGCGTCGCGGAAGCGCGGGAACGGCCCCAGGCTCAGGAACTCATCAAGGATGAAGAGGACCGGGATGTCGGGGACGGTTTCGTTCTGGAGCATCGCGTCCAGGGCGGTGGTGAGCGTGATCTTCAGGAACGCGGCATACGCGGACATCTTGTGGAACGGCACGGTGATGTAGACGGTCGCCGGTGCATCCTTCAGCGAACGGAAATCAAATGAAGCCACCGAGGTCGCGCGGTGGAGTCCCGGGTCGTCCCACAGGGCGAACTCGGTGTTGATGGTGTCACGGAGATTCGGAATGGACTTGCTGCGATCCTTGCCAAGGACAATGTTGGCGGCATTCGCGATGGCATTGTTGCGCGAGCCGGCCATGGTCCTGATCGCCTCGGTGAAGAGGTCGAGCGGCGCGGCGGTGATGCGCCGCACCTCGGCCATGCTGCGATGGCCCGGCGGCGCTGCCTCGGTGACGAACATGATGATGGCGGTCAGGATGGCGATGGCATCCTTGCGGAAGAAGTCCGGCGCGTTCGGATCCGGCGGCATAATCAGGTCGGCAAGCGCCTGCGCATCGGAAAACGAGGCCACGCCGTCGAGCGGGTTGTAGGCGTCGGTTTCAGGCTGGAACGGTGCGATCCGGTAAACCGGCCCGACGTTCTGCCGGCGCCAGGCCGCCGTTTGGGCGTAGAGCTCGCCCTTGGGGTCAAGCACGACGCATGACCCCTTGTAGCGGACCAGGTTCGGGATGATCGTCGTCGTCGATTTGCCGGAGCGTGTCGGCGCCACGGTGAGGAGGTGCCCTTCGCCGTCCCAGTGAATCTGGCCGGCGACGGCGCCGCCGAGGGCGGGGTCCTCGAAGGCCCCGATCAAAATGGAAGAAGGGCTCTCGAATTTCGCCGTCGGGTGCAGCAGGTCGGCTTTCAGGAGATCGGAGGCATCGGCCCAGCGCGCCGAACCATGCAGCGGCGGCGGGTTGGCGATGGCCTCGTCGCCGCGCCGTTCCTCCTCGCGCTGCTCGTTTTCGATCCGTTTGCGCGCCCGCCGCTGGGCGAACATGTTGGTGATGGCGCTGCCGATCTTGATCCCGGTGGACAGGCCGTCTGTCGCCCCTTTGCCGGACGATCCGAACGGCTCCATTCCCTTCAAGGGATCGAAATCCTTGAACCAGTCCGGCATGCCCCAGCCCCCGCAAGACCGGACCATGTAACACTAAGAAACAGCTGGCATAAACCCCTTTGGCGCGGCGAGATGAATTTTCCAGACGGTTCGCTCGCGGATTGGTGAAGAGATTGCTGTGAGGGCCGGAGTGGAAAGCTGGCGGGCCGGGATGCCCGCCTTTCAGTCACACAGCAGAACTGCTGTGCCAGAGGCCTCCGGAAGCGGAGGCAAGAAACAAAAGAGGTGGGATGAACATCCCTTTGCCTCTTCAGGCGTACGCCTCATTGTCATTTTTCATAAGTGCCTTGCCTCAGGCGTTCACCAGGAAATCTCCAGTTCAGGGTATTGCGTGACAACCGATAGTCGATCCGAGCTTTTGATGTGGGCATGGAAGAGCCGTGACCGAATGCCGGTGTTTCAAGACATAGGTACTTTGTGATTGTCCGACCGGCGAGAAATGGCCAACGCTCGAGACCCTAGATATCGCCTGCCTCCAGCAGCGCAACACTGATCTGTGAGACACGGATGGGCTAGACTCGCCTTCTGATCCCGTTGTTTAAATCAACTATGTGTGCTCCGGCGCCATGGGTTTCACGCTAAGCGGCGACAGCGACCAACTTGTCCACCGGGCAATTCCTCGCATAAATAGGGTGCGGATTTGTATTCGGGTAGTAGTTTACGGGCTAGGAATTATGTCCTATCATTGGATTGAGCGAATGTCGAGCTCGTCACTGCGTCATGGCAGGACGAGCAATCGTCTTGCCCATTGATCGAATGAAGGAATAGATTAGTGGCAACACAACCTGGCACCATCGAAAAATCCGTTTCCCCTCAGAATAAGAGCAAGAACAAGCAGACGTTGTCGTTTGATGACACGTTGAAGCGGCTTGATGTGGAACTTCCAACCACCAAACTGTCGACGCATGAAAAGATTTCGCTGCGTCAAACGCTTTTCCGGCTACACAAATGATTAGACTTTGATATGTTCCGCGCCCCTTGAGGGGTGCGGAGCATATGAAAACTCGATACGAATTTTTCCGACGGCTGCTCGACTACTCGTTTTTTGAAAGCGAGTTTCAAAGAACTCTGGAAAACATCCGAGAAAATACTGGGTCCGCCTTATCGTTGGGCCTGAGCTTGGTTACGTCCATTCGATTTGGACAGAGCTTTTGCAAAGGAAGCGCTACCTCGTCAGCGAGCCGATGCATCGAATTACCAGTCAAGAGTTCTTAGGGGAACTCTGCCACCTCCTTTCGAAGTTTGACACGGTGATTGTGCAAGGCAGCTCAATCAATGTAGCGATGGAAACGCAGAGAATCGATAAAGGTCTGACTGAATTTATCGTTTCGTTCAGCCACGAATACGTGGCGGTTGATATATGCGCCTACCTTTATCGAGCCATTATGCAGTTTGAGACCAAGGCCTACTCCGCAACGAAAATCGAACATGTCCAAGTGCTCTGCAGAGAAATGAAAAAAGAGCCGGGACGAGGCAAATTTTTTGTTAGGGCTCTGAAATATCCAATATTTTCAGACCAGTTGTAGCTATCCGTTCTATCTTGTCAGGGCGATTTGACGTCAACCGCTCAATGCAGCGCGTCGGGCCGACGTGTTGCGTGAGTTAGTGCACGACTGCGGCGAACACCGCCAAAGCCGTGCGCCTGCACTGCCGCCCACTGCCTCCTGAACCGAAGCCAAAACAAAAGACGGGGATGAACATCCCTTTGCCTCTTCAGGCGTACGCCTCATTTGCTAGTTTTCATAACTGCCTCGCCTCCAGCGTTCACCAGGAAATCTCAAGTTCCGGGTATTCCGCCACGATGGACGGGCGGAAATCATCCTGTTCGAGACGGGTCGGACGCCAGACGTATTCGAACTGCTCGGAATCGAGCCATTTCTCAAGCGCCTTGGCGGCCTCCGTATCAGAAAGGTCGAATGGAAACTCCTGCACCACACGGTAGCGGCGATGGCCCTGGAAGGCGGCCTCATCGATGGCGGCCGCGATCGTCGCGGGCTTGAAGAGCCTTTCAGCGTATTTCGTCCTCGTATTGGTGGCCATGAGGACATTGCCTTCCGCGCGTTTCATCAGAAGGCACTCCCGAGGTAAGTGTCGGTGATTTTCAGGCGGCCGTGGCCCAGCTCGGCGGAAATCCGGTGGCGCGCCGCGCGGTCGGCGGCACGTTCGTTTCCGCTCATGTCAGCCCAGCGCTTGCCGCCTGCCAGCGGGCAGGACTGGCCGGTTAACACCGCATAGCGTTGCTGGGCATAGGCGTGGCGGAATCCGTGGGTGTTGCGCAGCCCTGCCTTGAGCGTCTGGTACTCGAACCGCTTGAGGTGTTCGACATAGGTCATCTGCGCGGGGATCAGGGATCCGCCGCCGGGGACAAGGCGCATAACGTGTTCAAGGACCTGCCGCTGTTCCAGCGTGGTGACGGGCACGGTCCGCGCCCGGCCCCCTTTCGTCCAGCTCGCCTGCAAGGCGATCTGGTCGGCGCGGATGGCCGCCTGCGGCTGGAACTTCATGGCCTCCTCGCGCCGCAGGCCAAACGCCACCTGAAGGAGAATCGAGGCCTTGATATAGGGACATTCGATGGTGCCGAGCTTGGCCGTGTCGAGGGTTTGCGCGCGATTGCGCGTGACCTCGCCACGTTCGGCGACGCCGTACGTGGCGTTGTCACGGTTGACGACGTTGGGCTTGTTGACCTTCTCCGCCCACCAGCGCAGCCAGGTGAGGCGGTTGCGAATACTCGCATCCGAGGTGTCGGTATCGAGCCATCGTTCAACAAGCGCGTCGACATGCTTGGGTTTGAGGGAAGTCGCGGACGGCAGCTTGTAGCCGAGGTCCACGAGGTCGTTGGCCATTGCGGACAGGCCGCGCCGGCGGTTGTTTTGAGTGCCATAAGAGCCGTCCCGGTTGCGTTGGCACAGCCGCACCAGGTCCATGGTCAGATCGTCCATCTTGCTCGCTTTTTGTTTTTGGCTGAGTGTTGATGGCCGATGCACGTCCGTAGAGCGTGACACCCCGCGAAGGTCATTCGCGGCAGGGCCGGAATGCGTAATTTCCTTACGGTATGAGCCTCCCGAGCCAGCCGGGCGGCTGGCCGATATGGTTTGCCCTGTTGGGCATCCGGTTACCGAGAGGTCGAAACCGGAGGTGTGGCCGCCGCGGCGGCGCACGTATGCGATAAGCAGTCATTCTGCTCTCCTTTGGTTGGGGAAAAGGTCGGTTGAGATGGATCAGGCAGTTTTTTGCCCGCCGGGATAGTGGACGCTGTCGCCTGTTTGTGGCCAGCACATTGCACCGGAAATGATCAGCGAAGCGCGGCGTCATTTGCGAGTCATGTGGTGGCGTTTGCGCGAACCCGGCATCCACCGTGGGTTTGGGGGCGGTCTGTCACTCCCCAATGCATTGGCGAGTGACAGACCGCCGGCCGCCCGCATCGTCGGACATTCCATGCCCAACCATGCCCGTCACGCTTCTCCGTGTTCCTGGCCAACGGCATTGGCCCGGATCCCGTATTGCGTTCGGCGCGGCAAGCGGTGGCCCTTGTGAGGGCCGAGGCTTAGCGGGTCGGTGGCGACCGCCTACGCAGTCTGTGCATACGGAGCCAGGACTGCGGCCCGTCCGGCAGGCCTCCAGCCTCCGCCGCCGCAGCGTGATCGTGCTATCGAATTTGGCTCGTCGCGTCCGGTGTCGTGCGATTGGCCTCTGGCGTTTCCGTCGATGGTCTGCCCGGAGCTGATGACTGTTCTCTTCTAGCCGGCGCGGCCGTCTTGTCCCGTTCCTGCCCGCTCCTTCGCTGCGCTCCCGTGTTGGGGACAAGCCAGCCCTTTACGCCGTCTCCTTTGGAACCGTCCTCCGGGACAGAAACCATCAACCAAAGGAAAAGACCATGAATACCAAACGCAACACCGAAACGAAGTCCGAGCCCAAGATGCCGATCTACCACGCCTACACCGTGCGGGACGGCAAGGACGGCCAGAAGGGCTTCTGGACCCGCATCGGCTCCTTCTTCGCCCACGACGATGGCGAAGGCGGCACGCTCCTCCTCGACGCCCTGCCGCTCGACGGACGCATCGTCCTGCGAGCCCCGAAGGCCGACGAGTAGGAGGCCGCCATGCAGATCCTGACCCAAGACCTGCGGGAGAAGCTGCTGGCGAATGGTCGCCAGCAGCAATCCCTTCGCGGCACCGACGGCGAAATCGACTTCATTCCCGTCGTCAAATTGTTCACGCCGGACGCAGGCGCGACCTGGCTTCTCACCGAGATCGATCCGGATGACCAGGATATCGCCTTTGGTCTTTGTGACCTCGGGCTCGGTTGTCCGGAACTCGGCAGTGTCAGCCTGACCGAACTCGCGTCGGTGCGAGGGCGCCTTGGCTTGCCGGTCGAACGTGACCGGCATTTCCAGGGAGTCAAACCGTTATCAGCTTATGCCAGCGACGCTCGACGCGTAGGCCGCATCTGCGTGTAAGTTCGGCCTAGGTCACGCCACCCTTGGAAGGCTGGCGTGACTCAGCCCGGCGCCGCTCGCGCTTGAAGGGCGCCACACCGCCGACGTCTTTTGGATAGTCACGACGAATCTTTGTCTTGCGCCTACTTGTAAGTCATCCGGTCGGTCTCCAATTCGATGTGGTGGACAATTGGGAGAGTCGGTCATGGACACACTTGCCGGGAATCGTATCAAGCTGAAAATCATCAGCAGAACTTGCAGCAGTGGAAAATGCCCAACGTTGTATATGTCGGACGAGGGCCACTACTATATCCAAGGTTACAGCGTCGACGCGAGCGCAGAGGCGGCTTTAGCGCTGCCGGACGGTGAGCAATTGGTTCGTATTAGCCAAGACCTCATACATGATATCAAGAACCTTAAATGATCCAGGCGGGGGCTATGCCTCTGCCTCTTTCATGATAGTATTGCCCAATGATGTCGTATGAGCAGTATTTGCAGACCAGAGATTCAAGCCTTGAAGATTTCGGCGCGCATTTTGAGAGTTTTAAACAGTCGGCTTTCCGACTAGAGCTGCTGCCGAAATACGAGGTAGAAGAAGAGGTTGAGGCCCTGGTTGCCTTTCATGAAGGCCTGCCAGCGCCCCAAGGGTTCAATTCTGAATGGCACGCGGTCATTGCGTCCGCAGCGGGGCGCGGTGCAAAACTAAGCCGTATTCGATGCTACAATGAAATTACTGACTACCTCAAATTTGAGGTCGAGCGCGGATATCCCGAAAATATCAGGTTGGGGGAAAACGTACGATACTGCACAACTACAGAAGCGCTTTCTGTTTCACAAACTCTTGGGCTAACCTTTCTTCTTGATTTTTGGATGTTTGATGGAAGCGTTGTTTTCCTGATGCTTTACGACTCTTTTGGTCGCTTTTTGGGAGTAAGGCAGGCCGATGAAGCCCTCGTTCCGGTATTTTTCGCCCTGTCGGAAAGGTTGCTCGCCGCATCCTCGGGGAAACTCGCCGGCTAGATTTGCCATACAGGCGACGCTCCGTTGAAGGAGCTCATAGCCAAACTCAGCTTGCTTGATTCGACAGGCTGGTCAGCTTTGGCGGCCGTCGTTACCGCCGTGATGACCGTGATATATACGTTCGGAACGTTGCTATTGTGGATATCGACTCGCAGCACTGTAAAAATTCTAAAAACACAGTTGGACAATCAATCCAAGCAGATCAAAAGCGCAGCAAACTCGCAGATTATTAGCTCCCATCGAGAGCTTTTTCTCGCCATATTGCAAGATGAAGACCTGTCCCGGGCGCTGTTTGGGACAAAAAGAGGCGCTGACGCCGATTTGATACGACGCCGATGGCTCGGCACCATCCTGATCAATCACTGCTATCTCATTTTTGCCGAGCACCAAACCGGCGTTATCATCGGCGAGTTTTATGAATTTGTGGAGGATGCCAAAGATCTATTCTCTTTTGGAATCGTAAGGTCCCGTTGGGAAGAGGTGCGCGACTTTCATCGAGCCGACTTTGCACGTTTCATTGATATCTGGGTTTTGGATTTAGATCTCCATTGACGCTGATAAACAAGCGTTCGGCTCTAAGGCTATTGAGTTGATCGTCAAACCCCCCGAAGCATCAGAACAATAAGGGAGCCGCGAGAAAAAAATGCGAAAAGCGTGGGAGAGAATACGATAAAAAGACAAAAAAATAGTAGCGGTCTAATGCTTGCGACGTATTAGTTCTTAACGATCCCTGCCAACGCTCGTTGACCTACGCTGGTGGGCAGAGGCTGAGTGGAGATGGCGATCTCCGAACTTCAGAGTGTATCAGATTTCATCGCAACTTCCGCAAATTTATGAGGTAAAAAATGCGCACTGTATTTATTGCAATTCTGTCATTGATTTTCGTTACGGCCGCATCTTATGCCAGAGATATAACTGTCTTCAGACTTCGTGGACCAGACCATCTCTATACAATTAGCTGTGATGAGGCAAAAGCTGTACAATCGTCCGGACAATACACTTTGGAATATGACAGCTTATTTTTTCATATACAGTCGGAGCGCGTTTCAGGTTTTGTGCCGCTGTACCGCTATTATGGCCAGGAGCGACACTTTTATACCACAAGCGACAATGCTGAAGGTGTTGGCTTTTACCGGCTGGAGGGCATTACCGGATACGTTTCGCCAGTGAAAACAGCTGACACTGTCCCAGTTTATCGGGCTTACAATCCCAACTCGGGTGAACACTTCCTGACCGCCAAGGAGAGCGAATATAACGGGCTCCGGACGACAGGCCAGTGGCAGATGGAAGGCGCCGTTTTTTACGTTCCTTCCACTGGGGTTGAACAGTGTTCTCCACGCGTGGCTGCGCCACGGCCAACGCCACCCTCACCTCCACCAGTTTTTGGTCCCCAAGTTTGCTGGAATTTGCAGGGATATAATGCTTTTGGCAGCGAGACAGGAGTTCCAATCCCGTTTTGTGGGTCAGACGGCCTCCAACAGAAAAACGCATGCTTGGCCCAAGCCATTCACTATGACAGTATCCATTACCAGGGAATGAGTTGGAGGTGTAAGTAGCCGATTCCTTGTTCAGGGCGTCATCCGGGCATAGGCCCGAATGACAAGGAACGCCACCTCCGGGTGGCGTTCAATCTGGGTGGTCATGCTCTCGACGTGACTAAGGCCGGTTAGTAAAGGCCAAGTCACCGTCGCAAAATCGACACGCGCAAACCGAAGGGAGAGCCTGTCGGATAGGCTGCGAAAGCGGCAACGCAACGACACCTGTTGCCGGGTTGCACGGTACGGTTGAGAATCCGGAACGTTATGATAGGGCATGTGATGCAAAGAGGCTTTTGAAATGAAGCGGATGCGAGAAGAGGACATTCCGGCGTTCGTGCAGGAGGTGGCCGCAACCGGCTGCGACATCTGCGCCGTTGGGCCGGCTTGCTACACCATGGGCGATTCCGATGTTCCGCGCGGCAAGCGCAGGGGGCTATACAAGAAGCTCGCCGACATCGACGCGCGCTATGGCAGCCGCGACCATCTGCGTTACCAGATCGTGGCGCACCTAGCCTCGATTGGCCGCTACATCGACGCGCCTCCACCGGACGAGGAAATGTGGATCGATAGTGAGGCGCCCGACTTGGCCGAGGTCACGCCTTACGACGAGGCGCACTTTCCTACCTACGCAGTCCTGCTATTCGCGGAGGCCAAGGGCGTCGACTGGCGCAAGGTGGCACGAGCCCTCTTGAACATCGACCCAGAGCGCCAGCCAGAACGGGCACGCCGGGCCTGGGCATCGCATCTGGCGCGGGCGCGGTGGCTGGCGACGAGCGGGTACGGGGAGCTTCGGAGCGATTTGCTGCAATAGGCATCGACTGCCGCAGGAAGCCCCCCCGGCAGACCGCCTCCAAAGGGGGGCGGTCCATGGCAGTTCCCGGGGCGGCATCGTAGTGATGTATGCTACTCGGGTATTTCGGTTGTATCGAAGACCAGGAACAGGGTGTCCTCATCCTCTTTCAGCGCGACGTCAGTCCGATAGGAGAGGGACTCATTGGGAGCTTGGTAGACCGTGTGCGCTGTCAGCCTCGGGAGACTGTCGAAGATTGCCTGCGCGGGCTCAAGTTCACCGAAGAAGCCGATTAAGCGGCGGTTGCGGTTCCATTCCAAGGCCCAGGCCCATGTTTCAGCGGTCGGATGCTTGCGCGTGATAAGTTTGAAGAACCCGTCAGCGGAGATCGCAAGCACGCGACAATCCCAAGGCTCGACCGTACGCATGAATGCGGTCATCAGTGCGTTGCCCCAATCGCTGCGGGTAGCCGTCGCGACTGGATGATAACCGTGAAGCCAGTACCCTCCACGACGGGTCTCGCGGTTATAGGTCTGCATGTAGAAGAACGCCGTTAGGTGCAAGCGGGCCAGTTCAAACGCGCGATTGTCATCGATCTGCGGCGGACCGGAAAATCGAAACGAGATGTCCACCCCAGGCCCGAGGATCCCGTCCAACTTCATCTCTTCGCCGCTATCCTTGACCGCCTTCCGAGTGCGACGACTACCGGCATTATTCGCCTTGCGACGCGCGTCCTCAATCGCGCCTATGTCATCATGGGCATAGCGGCCCCAGGCATCGGGCTGGAGAGTGATCGCGGAAATGTCGTCCTCAAGATCGGCCTTGCGCGCGTTGCAGCCTTGGCAGGCATTGAGGATCAGGTTCCATTGGCCGTTTAGCTTGCCTTTGGGGACGAAGCGGCGCCCGATTACATGCTCACGTGAAATGGTGCTGGGTGAAAGCACGTCTCCGCAATAGACGCAGGTGCGGTTGTCGAGCGTTATCGGACGCTGCGGCGACGTTTCGGTTCTGCGGGACCGGGAGATGGATGATTCCATGTGCGAACGATACACCGTCCCTTGCGCGCCGAACAGATCGGGAACACAATGACCTGTGCGCCCCATGCCGTCGGAGGTTGTCGGTGAAGACTTTGACGAAGCTCCGCGGCAGTACGATGTATGCCGGACAATTGGCGGTGGTAGGTCGCGCCAACGAACTTGCCCAACACGCCCGAGCAGGCGTCGAAGTGATTGCGCTTCTACCGCCTGAACCGGTAGACGAAGTACCGTTGGTGCGCCAGTAGGCGTGTCTGATCCTGCGGCGACTGGTTCAGTTTCGGGGGCAGCTGCCACGTCAACTTCTTGCGGAATATCTTCCTAAATGTTATAAGATAACGCACTTCGCGAAAGATCACACATGACCGTTTCGGCGTTTCGGCGGCATCACGACCTGTGTGGCCGACTTTGCGATTAATTGTGGGTGTCGCTGTAATGATACCATAACTGGTGCCCTTATATGGTACCAAAGCGCCATGCCATTCCACCGGCGAGAAGGATTTTCGGATGAACAATGACTATAGCCGGGACCAGCTCATGGATGCAGTGAGGCACAACATCGTCACGTTCAGCGATTTTATCACCGAGCTCCATGACAATGTCGACGACCAGCGGCTGCACGCGTTTATCGAGCGTCTCCTGATGAATATCTACCTGCGTCACCTCGATGGAAAGACGGTGTCACGCTCGCAAGCCTGCCGGATGGTTCCTGCAGACCATCTGGACACCTGCAAGAAGTACGTGGCCGAAGCGGAACGACTGGGCTTCGTCGCCTTCGAAGACGATCCCAAGGACAGACGTCGAAAGAACGTTATCCCGACGCCTGACCTTATTGAGTACGTCGAAGCGCGGGCACGGGCAACGCTCGATACCGCCTCTGCCATTCTGCAGCGCAAGCCTGTTGTGGCAAATATGAGGCATTCGCTCGGATAGTTTCAAAAATCCATGACAAATGGTGCCATATTTTGGTACCAGTTCTTCTGCAAGGAGGAACTGCCAAATGAATGAAACTTACTTCGATCCGAGCAAGCTCATCCTGATCATGAAGGGGACTCTCTTCGGGATCACCATTCTCGCAGTATGTGCCGCTGTGGGGTGCTCTGTTATGGCCCCCGTTGGCTACTGAGGATCCGCGTAAAGGATCCGGCTCCACCAGACGCCCCGAACCTTGGTTCGGGGCGTCTTTTTTTGCGCGTAGCCATTTCTGTCTGCAACTCCGAGGCACGCCTCTAAGCGGGGAAAGACTCGATGCCACGGCACGACGTCGTCTGAGCTGAATGGCACCCCTTGCCGGGGGCGGTCAGTCCCGCGTCCCGCCTGTGGCGGCGCTATGCTGACCCTCCTTAGGCCGCCCTGTTGAACCGGTCTCGGGGTCACGAACCGGCTCCGCCGATGAAATGACCCTTGTCCGCCCTGCGGACATTTCATCGACTCCGCTTTGTACGCCCTTTTTGTTGTGGCCGCTTACGCGGCACGGCTGCGCCGATATGGATGTGCCTGTCGGCACGTTTGTTGTGTGACAGGGAGAGAGGCGCGCGGTCCTCTCTCCCAGCAAGCCGCCGCTGGCGGTTTCCCCCATCTTCCTCCGCTTCGCTCCGTCCAGACCGGGGAGACCCCTCCGCCCCCAGGGCTTGCCCCCTCTCTCCCCGCTACTCGCCGCGAGGCAGGGGTTCAGGTGACCTGAACCCGTACGGGAAAGGGAAAATCCTGAACGACAATCAAAGGAGCAAGTCCATGAATACCGCTGAAATCACAATCCCGCTCGGCAAGCTGGTGCCGAGCAAGGCCAACGTCCGTCGCGTCAATGCGCTGGCGGGGAGGGCCGAACTGGCCGCCAGTATCGAGGCCCACGGCCTCATCCATAACCTTGTGACCCGAAAGGCCCCGAAAGGAGCCAAGTTCGAGGTCGTCGCCGGAGGGCGGCGGCTGGGGGCGTTGCGTTTGCTGTTGGACGAGGGCCGCACGGTGCAGGGCGTGGCGGTGACCAAGGACTATCCGGTCAGGGCCATCCTGCGCGAGGAAGGCAGCGGCACCGAGATTTCGTTGGCCGAGAACGACCAGCGGGAGCCGATGCACCCGGTGGACGAGGTCATTGCCTACCGCGACCTTGTCGAACAGGGCATGACCGCCGAGGGCATCGCCGCCCGTTTCGGCAAGTCCGTTGTCACAGTGCGCCAGCGGCTGAAACTGGCCAGCCTGTCGCCACGCATCCTCGATGCCATGCGCGCCGATGAATTGACCCTTGAACAGGCCAAGGCGCTGGCGTTGAGCGACGACCACGCGGCACAGGAGGCGGCGTGGTTCGAGCAAGATAGCTGGAACCGCAATCCGGGCAGCATCCGCTCGTTCCTGACCAGCGTCCATGTGCGCGGCAACGACCGGCTGGCCCGCTTTGTCGGGATTGAGGCCTATGAAGGCGCAGGGGGCGGGGTGCTGCGTGACCTGTTCGCCGACGACGATCTGACGTTCCTGACCGACCGGCCCTTGTTGGTGAAGCTTGCCAGTGACCGGCTCGAGGCGGTGGCCGATGAGTTGCGCCCGCTGGGCTGGAAATGGGTCGAAATCAGCCTCGACAACGCATTCATCCACAGCGGCGGGTTCGGGCGCATCCATGCGGTGCGGCGAGACCCGACCGAGGCCGAACAGGTGGAACTGTCAGCGCTGGGCATGCAGTACGACGAGTTGGCCGAGGTCATTGATGGCTATGCCGAAGGCGACCCGCAAATCGAGGCCGATGAGGCCAAGCTGCACGCGCTGGAAAGCCGCATCGAGGCGATCCAGAACGCTGCGGAAGCCTTTGACCCCAGTGAAATGGCGCTGGCGGGCTGTATCGTGTCGATATCCTACGATGGGATGTTGCAAGTCACGCCCGGCTTGGTCAGGTCCGAGGACCGCAAAGCCCTTGCCATCTTGCAGGGCGGCGACGAAGCCAAGGACCAAGATGAGGGCGTCGAAGCGAGGCAGGCGGAACGCCCAGAAGACGAGGACACCGGCATATCGGCATCCCTGACCGAGGAGTTGACGGCCATCCGCACGGCAGCGCTGCGCGTGGAACTGTCGAACCGTCCCGATGTGGCACTGGTCGCCATCCTGCATGCGCTGGTCAGCCGCCTGTTCTACGATTACCACCATGGACGTATCGAGACAGCGGTCGAGGTCACCGGCCAACGCCGCAATCTTGTTCCTTTCATCAAGGAGCCGGAGGCCTGCCGCGCGTTGACCGGCTGGGACGAGGTCATGGAAGGCTGGGGGCATCGCTTGCCCGGAGACCCCGCCGACCTGTGGCCGTGGCTGGTGGCGCAGCCGCAGGACGGACTGCTTGACCTGTTGGCGGTGGTGACTTCTGCCAACCTCAACGCCGTGGTCGCCCGGCATGAACCCGGCAAGGCGCGCATCGCTAACGCCGACCTGATGGCGGAAGCTCTCGGACTGGACATGCGCCTGTGGTGGACGCCCGAGGCAGCTTTCCTCGCACGATTGTCGAAGGCTGACATTGCCGGAGTGATGCGGGAGGCCGGGTGCCCGGAAGAGGCCGCGATGGCTGTTGAGCGCGCCCCGAAAGCCGAAGGCGTGTTGCAGGCCGAGAAGGAACTCGATGGCAAGGGCTGGCTTCCCGCAGCGTTGCGGATGCCGGTCACGCCGGAGAGCGAAAGCGTTGCCATCGCAGCCGAGTAGGCACCGCACATCGTCCAAGGCCGGGGCAGCGATGCCCCGGCTTTTTTGCGTCCGGACTGCCCTCAGCCGGTGTCGAACCGGCCGAGGCCAGGCGAGGGCGCCCCTGACCCGCCCCTCGCACTCCCCGCCCGCCAACCCTTCTTCGCAAGGCTTCAATGCGGCGCGCCACCAGCCAGCAGATAGCGATACCCGGTCGTGGTCATCCACCGGGCCCGCGCGAGATGCGTCTCCCAGGCCCGGAAGGCGCGTTCGGGCTCCCTGGCTGGATCGATATGCAGGACGATCTTGGCAACTTCCCGCCAGTCGGCATCTTCGGCGGCGGCATCGAGCAGGCGCATATGGGTCACCATGTGCTCTTCGTCATATCCGGTAAGGACCGGAGACGTGGGCGCCTCGTCGGCGACATCTGGATCGAGAAGCGGCTTGACCATGTCTGCAGTTTAACCGCTGTCCGCGGGCAAGCAAAGGGCTGTGCCGCGGCGGTCTCAGTTTTCAGGTGGGGAATGGCGGCCGCAGATCGTGACGAAGGCGGAGCTGCCCCAGGCCGCCCGGGGTGTGAACATGATGGAATAGTCCTGTGTCCGGGGCGTGGGTCCGAACCAGAAATACGGCGAGGCGCTTTTCGTTTCCGGCAGGTCCATAGCCGGCGTCCGGTCCTCGTCGGCGGCCGGTGTCGGCAGGCCGTCACGGCCGATGGTGATCATGGACACGCCGATATAGCTGCCGGTCTTGAAGCGGCCGACAAAATCGACCGCGTCGCCAATGTAGCGGAAGCACCCGTCACTCTGGCCGAGCTTGAACCTCTGTGTCGGAGTTGGTTGAGGCTGTTCTTCCTGGGCGGTCGCGGGAGCCGCCACCAGAACGGCTGCGGCAGCAATCACGAGCGCTCGAATGGAAGTCATATCTCTCTCGACAATCTGGATGAAGGCGCAAGCAGCCCGCCAGCAGTCTTATGCGCTACCGACCAGGCCGCGATGCTACAACAGGGACAAGAACCGTTATCGTTTTTCCAGCATGTGGTTGTAAAAATCGCCTTCAAAGCCCTTCCCCTCGGCCTGGACCTTGATCAGGTCGCAGTCCATGGGCTGACCCATACAGAACACCGCGCCGTAAGTCGGCCAGTTGAACGATCGGGCGATGTCGCGCGGACGGTCCCCCTGGTTGTAGCCATGGAAGTCATACTTGAAATTCCTGGCTTTCAGCACCGCCGTCATGGTGTCGATGATGTTGCTGGTCCACGCCTCCTTGTTGTGAAGGATCAGAATCAGGCTTGGATTCGCCTGCTTCGTCACCTGATCGACGAACCCGACGATGTCCCTGGCGGCGCTCGGTTGGGTAACCATGGAAAGGCCGCCGGCGAGAGCCACGGCACCAAGAATCTGGACGCACGAGCGTATTTTCAAAATCATCCTCCTTTGTTGCGATCTAGCTAGAGCTTCGGCGCGGCGGCGTTCCCGTCGCGGATCTTCTTCGCGGCACCTTCGACGGACTTCTGGAACTGGGTAACCTGATCCCGGTCGGCGGCCGCTGCGGCGTCGTCGACCAGCTCGTAGGTGATAGCCGTCACGTAATCGCTTCTGACGTCCATGCCGATCGCCATCTGCTTGTCATGGGCGGCGCTCTTTTTGACTTGTTGGCCCTTGCTCCAGAACCAGCGCATTGACGAGTTGCCATCGACGCTTGGCGGGCCAAACTTCTGGACGATCGCCGCACGGAGCGTGGCGAGTAACGGGCCTTTGCCGCCGTTGTAGGTGACAAGGCGCCGGACGTCGGTGGAGCGCTGGCCGGTCAGGGGAGATGAGAACTCCACCCTCACGCTTTGGGTGGCTTCAGCATCCTCGGGCCCAGACCAGATCACGTGGGTAAAGTACCTGTTGGGCCCCGTGGCGATGACCTCGACGGTGAAATATTCCTCGTCGAGCAGGAAGCGGCCCGACGAATCCTCGTTGGTGAAGTTCTGGCCGGTCAATATTTTTCGAATGTCATCTACGGTCTGGCCCAGGCCGACTCCAAGAAAATCGGCTGCGCCACCATTGGGGCTGAACAGGCTCGAAGGCAGGGTAGCGGCGGGTACGGTTACTTCAAGGGACAGCTTCTGCTGCGCACTCACGGGCGTCGCGGCTAACGCCAATGCGACTACCAAAGTCCAAATGCGGGCTCGTCCTACGATGTTTACGGGGCTTCGATCCTGCCGGTAAAATCGGGAAGCCTTGACGGCCGTGACGGAGGACAAGGCTGCGCTACGTCTCAAAGGTGCACCTATAGGAGGCTGGAGAGAGACGAGACGTTTACGCAGAAATCACGATATTTGCGGTCGTCTATAGACCGGTCGCGGTTAAGCTCGCGCTTGGTTTTTTGCTCGCGTTTTAGGCAATGCCCTTGGAAAAAAATAGAGAATGGGAGAGGGGGTTTGGTATTGCAAATCTCGTGACTTTTGCAGCAACCAGGGGGAGGTCTACTTGAATGAAGTACGGCTATGCGCGGGTGTCCACTGAAGCGCAGGACTTGGCCGCCCAGATCGAGCGCCTGCAAGCGGCAGGTTGCGAGAAGATTTTCTTTGAGAAACGCAGCGGCAAGGATGCCGACCGCCGTCAATTGCAACGGCTGCTGAAGGTCCTGAAGCCAGGTGACGTGGTCCATGCCGTCGTCAGCGACCGGATGGCGCGGGATCCCTTTGACATGCTGAACATCCTCAAGACAGTGACAGCGGCGGGGGCCGGGCTGCGCCTGCTGGACGAACCCTTTATCGATACCACGTCGGAAATGTCAGACCTTATGCTTTTCCTTCTTGGCTGGGCCGCCAAATGGCAACGGCGCAGGATCCTGGAAAACACCTCGAACGGGCGTGCCCGCGCCAAGGCCAAGGGTGTCAAGTTCGGCCGCAAGCCCAAGCTCTCGCAGCAGGAGCAGCGTGAGGCGCTGGCACGGCTTGCCGCCGGGGAGGCGCGGGGGGAGGTTGCCCATCGTTATCACGTCAGCAGCAGCACAATCTCCCGATTGCATCCCTAGGGACCGCCGGTTGCAAAAGGGGCGAAACCAGATGGGGAGGGTCGCCGCCTCAACAGGCGACCATCGGCTAGCTGATCCCGCTGTTCGTGGCATGCAGTGACCCGGAGCTATTTACTTTACCTGCAATCGCATTTGGAATATAATCCTATTTGCGGACACGAAATCTTCAACTTTTCCATGTATAAATCCGACAGCGTGTAAGATTCTACCTGCTGGGGCCCTGGCGGCCCTTGAAGGCCGCTTGGGGCATATGGTACTAGCCACACCAAAGACCCATATGGAGGTAACGGAACCATCCGCTCCATTGGCACCTAAGGTGAATAATGCCAACTAGCCCAGATCCCACGGAAGTCAGCCTGAAGGTACGCCTGCCGAAGGAGTTGATGGATAGCATCAACGAATATCGGCACGCGCATAAGCATGACAGCAAGAAGGACGCTGTCATTGCCCTTCTCCGAGCCGGACTTGGTGGTGCCGGCGCCAACGCATCGAACGAATAGGAAACCCTGATGGCGAACACCTCTCGTTTTCACAACTACTCAAGTGACGATTACGAGAAACGTAAGATTCAGCTTGAGAAAGATACGATCGCTCGTTTCACGCGAGGCAACATTTGTGCTGGCAACGGTCATTATATGACCAGGGCCGAGCTTGAGGAAAAGCGCGACGAGATCGAGCACGACGTCAACCAAAAATAAGTGACTGATAGTTCCATGGAAAAGCCCGCTTAGGCGGGCTTTTCCATGTGGGAGGGCTCCACTTGTATAACGACGATGTTAGGGATCTGCTCGAAAAAGTTGCGGCCAAATGGGACGCCACCGAAGGGCTCGCCAAGAGTGCCGAAAACATCGTTGGCGACGCGGTTGGATCCGTCATGTTCGAGCTTCGCTATGCAGGCAGGAAGCTCGTGGATGCCGTTCGGGAATCCCTTTCTGAAAACCCGTCGATGGATGCAATAAAGGCCCATATCGCTGAGGTCGAGCAAAACTGCCACCGCGCGCACCACGACGCGGTGGATTCGATCATATGGTACGCGAGAAGCCGGGTGACGATCGCAGAGGATACCTTCGGGAAGGACCTCTTGTTCCTGTATTGGAAGGACTACATCCCCACCAAGGACAAGCTCGACCAGCTCGGCAAGATCGTGGCTCAGTCGCGTGAGTTCAGGGGCATGCGTTTTGACGTCTACGATCGGATGTACAGGGACGATATGCCTGTCGTTCTCGATTCTTTACGCAATTTTGGCCATAGCGAGGATGCCCTCAAGGCGCTCGCCGAGAAGAGTCGTCACGAGGACGACGAACGTAGGGAACAGCATGAACTGGCCATTCGGGGCCTGGAAGACGCCCAGATCGATATCAAGATAGCAAGAAAGACACTGTTCTGGACCGTTGGAGCAGTCGGAGTGGCCTTGCTCGTGGGGATCGTTACGGTCATCGTTCCCTTGGAGGCAATTGGCCACTAGGTATCAAACGGCTTCCCACACTGACCCCGGGTCAGTTTGGGAAGCCGTTTGACATCTGGAAACCGCGACGGGTCCGCATGCGCAGCCATGCCGTCCGTTTCGAGTAGGGCTGGGTCCTGGTCAATCGAAGCAAGGTTAGCCCTCGCCAGGCGCGGTCGACCGAGACCGGCCCTTTCAGGTCGCGTTGCCTCATAATCCCTGCACCGGCCACGGGTTCACGTTGATCAGGCAGTTTGCCCGAACCGCCGACTATCCCCGTTGAACGCGATCTGGCCGGACGGCAGACATAGGCTTATGGCTGCTATCTGCTCCTCGAACATCTCAATGCTTAGGCGGATGCTAATCGGGGGTGATGCAGGCGGCCAATAATTTCCTCCGAACTCCTATCGGCACGCTTCTTCACATGGTAATTCTAAGTGTGCCTATGACCAGCACACAGTTAAGCTGTGTGAAAAGGTATACTTCAACGCCCCATGGGGAAGGGTTCTCGGATGACTTCTAATGTCTTGAAAGCAGCCTGCATACTGATAGGCTCACTCGCATGCGCAGCAATTTTGCATCCAGTAGCGAGTTTTGCTGAGGAGGTCTGTACCGGGTCAGTGGCCGCTCCGCCAAAAATCTCTGGGATGTATATCGACAATTTTGACGGTTGGCAGGCGGTGGGCAAACAAGCTTGGGTGAGCTACGCTGCCGGCGATGAGATGATTTTTGATATCTGTAGCGTCGATAATACCAAGAACTTTTTGATCGCCCGCAATAGTGCCGACAATCAGTACAATCCTGGAAAATATAGCCGATTTGAGTGGTTTGGCTCTAACGGCCAGCTATTTTACTGCCAGCAAGTTTTTGATGCAGCATCCGCCGCAGATGCTGCGGACTTCACCAAAACCAAGGCCGCCGACTCGTCAGATGCAAACGACAAAGGCTGTGGCCAGGCCGGTCAATTTCCTTGGTCGCAACTTATTCTTGTTGCGCGTTGATAGGAGATATCAGTGGAACCTCAGTACGATGTTTTCTTCGACGAAAAAGTCCAGCTCGGTGACACACCATCGGCGACATATTTCCCCGATGCGCAATATGCCGGTCTAGAATTGCACCTCCCCATCCGACCCTCTCGGAATGGAACCGACACCGGCGACGTGCAATTGAGATTGGAGACCTCCTTAATTGAAACATGGGAGGATTGGCAGAAGCATGCGGTCAATATTGATGGCCAATTGATAGGTTACATTGGTGATCCGAATGATGGACAGCGTAAGTCAGAGTCGTTTGTTTTGACTGTTAGCAAGCAGATCTTCGACGGTATTGCGGGAGGTTTTCATACACTTTCAATTATATGCGGCTCTGCCAAACCAAGTTTGATTGACGATTTTGAGCTCAGAAAGATTGCGGTGGCCGGCGCGAACATAAAGCTTGGATGGAGTTGAGCGCCTAGGGCGAAGGCGTATTGCTAGAAATTGGTGGTAGTTAGCGGTCTTTGATGGATTTACCTGCTACCGTTTCCGGTAGTAGGCATCCCACGCCAGTCCAATGTCCGCGAATGACCATTCCCGTCGTCGGCCGTAGGCGGGGCTCGGACGGGTAAAACATTCGTTCAGACCGGTCTCTCTCTGGAACCTCATGAACCACGCCGTAGATTTTGGCTTGCCGCGGGCTGTCGTCTGAATTCGCCGGATGAGCCCGCTATGCGCCCAGTGGTCATTCGGATTGGCAAGGGAGGCGGGGTCGGCGAGATAGCTGCGGAGCTTTTGTAAAGTTGCATCTTCTGGTGTTTGTTGGAGGTCTGCGCGGAGTTCGGCGACGGCGAGCGCGGCTCCTTGTCTCGCAGCTTCCGTCAGCATGTCGCGCAATTGCGTGCTGGTCAGCACCAGCGCTTGCATGGCTTCCATGAACCGTACTTTCCTTGATGGGATTTTTGCGGCGAGAGATCGCAGCCGGTTCATTGCCTCACAGCCAAAAAATGACGTCAAGCCTAACTGGGCAACCATGATCGCCCGCGACGTATCGTTACTTGCGGGGATTTTAGACCCGATCTTAACCACTCTGCCCCCAACCGGCCCGTGGAACGGCTCAAACCTTTACTTCTCGTAGAATCTGACGCAATTTCCACCATGTGTAGCGTCCAGGGGAACACAGAGGGGTCTGTGATCGCACATTTGAAGGCATCCCCGGCGGGTTTGGCCGGTTGCAGACGCATGACCGGCAAAAGGTCCAGCCGCACTTTGGGCTGGACAGGTGACCGTATTGCCGCCATGATTCTGTCGCACTTAAGCAAAAGAACGGAGCTTTTGGCCCCGTCCGAAGTTGTAGACGCATCGATCCTTTTATTTCGCCGCGTGCGCGAGGATTTCTGCGATGGTGTGCATCGTTTCCACGAAGCTGAGGATCTCCTCCAGCACGTGGATCAACCATTCAGGAAGCACGTACAATTCCGCGCTGAAAATCGCGGCCCTGATCGCTACGCCGATCAGGAAAAGAATCCACGTGGTCGTGTCAACCATGTCCATGACAATGGTTCCTTTCTTGGGACGACGACTGAGCCGGGTTTACGAGGCCGTTAGGCTCAGCCGTCACGAGGAAGGTTAAAGGGGGAGCTCGCTGTTTACAGCGAGCTTTCTCTTTCTTGGTCTATGGTCCGTTCATGATGACCTCCATTTGGTCGACGCCGGATCGTGCTTCCGGAAAAAAAAGGCCACGCCCGAAACCGGAGCGTGGCCCAATAGAACGGCGACCGGCGCAAAGGCGCCAGCGGTCAGCCGATGGTTGGTTGCCCTATCCGCCAAGTGATCCGTACCCGTTAAGGATGCGCATCTTCGGCGAGCGCCTGTGGCCGGTCTTGGAGGTTGCGTACTGGAGGGGAGTCATCTGAATGGCCTTTAGCCGATATCTCTGCAGGGAAGAGTACAGACTATCGGTGCACAATCAATATGCCGCGTAGGCATCATCCCCGTATTTCGCGAAATATTTTTTTTGTATTAAAACGTGATTTGCTTATCGCTCGCAGCATGAGATTCCTCGAAAAATGGCCGTAAAGCCATGGGTTTGAGGCGCTCCTGTCCACAGGATATCCACATTATCGGTGGCGACCAGAGACGCATTCGTCACACTGGCCGGAGGCGAAACAATTTAGATGGCTGCCAAGTCTGCCCTCATTGTTGGAGACCGTAGCACCCGAATTGATTCATCCTGTGGCACCTCGACAAGTATCCCGTCTGATAGCTCGCAACGATCGGCGCCGGTATAGCGTGAAGCCCTATATGCCGAGCAACTCGGCGAGCTTTTGGGTGACCGGACGCATGGGGTCGACCAGGCCAAGATCGTAGATCATGGTCGTTTCAAGGTTGCCCTTGTGGTCGACGTAGTGGGATATGGCCTCATGGGACACGCCCTGGCCGGCTAACATCAGCGAGATCGCAATCCGCTTGAGGTCGTAGAGCTGGAAATAGTCGGGGACACCGGGCAGGGCTTTGAACCGGTCCAGCCCCTTGCGGAAGTTGTCGCGGGGCTGGGTCATGTCGGTATGAGATGGGAAGAGCAACTTGCTGTCAGGCCAGCGAAGGCGTTGGGCCTGCACCATCCCGGCAACCCGGAGATGGATCGGCACCGAACGGTAGGCGTACTCGTAGAGTGAACGCGACAGTTTGATGCCTTTGGTGTTGTGCTTGTGCCAGACCAGCTTCTCCAGTTCGAAATGGTCGAATTCCGCCTTGGCCAGGTCGCTGGGGCGGGCCATGGTCAGGAACAGGATGCCCATGAAATTGCAGAGTTCCTGCATCTGGTCGTTGGCGGTGGTCACATTGCCCTTGGTCAGTGCCATGTCCCGCTTGGCGAGGCCTTCCAGGCTAGCCGTGTCGGGCAGCACTTCGAACACGGGACAAAAGATATAGGCCGCAATCTGCCTGATCTGTTCGGTGGAGTAGTCCCGGCGGCGGCGCACCACTTTCCGAGCCCGGATCGGGCTGCAGGGGTTGCGCATGTCCACCAACTGCATGCGGATGGCCCAATTGAAGAGGGCCGTGATGTGCACAAGAGCGCCATTGTGACTGTACGCCGAGACAAACTGCCGCTGGAATCGTTCAATGTCCAAGGGCTTGATCGAGGAGAACGGCCGGTCCGCGAACATCGACCCGAAATCCATGTATGGTTTGCGGATGTTCTGACCGCGGCGCGTAGTCGTTTTCGGTCGTTTCCGATGCCATGCGGCGACGAACATGGCGTAATTGGTCTGATATCCCGCCGAGAGCGTCCGGATATGGATTTCCCAATAGCGGTCGATTGCTTCGCGGACCGTCAGGAGGTGGGCGCGCCGTGTATCGCGGTCGTCAAAGTCGGGGTTTTCGCCCGCCTCCAGCTGGCGTTGCCGCTGACCGACCGCCAGGCGCGCGGATGCAACATTGAGGAGGACGGTAGACCCAAGGGCTTTGCGGTACCGTTTGCCGTTGAACTGATAAGCATGGACGAAGGATTTATGCCCCAATGCAGTGACACGCAGGCCCAGCCCTGAGACCGACCCGTTGCGAATACGTCGGTCGCGTCCAACCGGGTGATCCCAATAGATTTCCTGGTCCTTTTCGGAGGGGCAATCGGCGGAGAGGACAACGGACTCGTCTAAAAATAACTTAGGCATTTCATGTAACTTCCATGTAACGAATTTATAGCAAATGTTACATGGAAAGTGAAGTAATGATGAATATCAAATCAGCAAAAATGACAGAAATACAAATGATTACGAATTTCGATTATCTCGTATAATCGTACGATTGGCCTTCACACTGTAGGGGTCGTAGGTTCAAATCCTATACCGCCCACCATATTTTTCAAATAGTTATATGAATATCAATCCTGCCGATTCTTTCTATGTAACTTTCGTGTAACTGGGATTCTGACCATCAGGTGCATTGGACCTCGCGGCTAGGAGGCTTCCTCGCTTGGCGCGCAGCTAAGCAATGCTCATGACCGGATGGTCGCGACGGTCTATAGTCACCATTGGGGGGACTCTTCATGGCACGTATACGGTTAATAGAGATTGTAAATTTCCGGGGGATCAAGGAGCTTACATGGGCTCCATCCGTTGGAATCAATTGCCTGATTGGCCCCGGAGACAGCTGCAAAAGTTCGATTCTCGACGCTATTGACCTCTGCCTCGGCGCGCGCCGCAGTCTCCAGATCACAGATGCCGACTTCTTCAACCTCGATGTGACGCAGCCGATCTCGATCTCCTGCACGCTCGGTTTGCTGGCTGACCGATTGAAAAACATTGAGACATACGGTCTCTATCTGCGCAATTTCATCACGGAGACGGCGCAGGTGGAGGATGAGCCTGAGGCTGCCGGCGAAACCGTGCTTACCGTGAACCTTAGTGTCGGTAGTGACCTCGAACCGATCTGGACTCTCGCCTCGAAGCGCGCGGCTGATGCGGGCTTGGTCCGAAACCTCGCGTGGGCCGACCGTCAGGCGATTGCGCCTACGCGTATCGGTGCGTTCGCTGACGGCAACCTGATCTGGCGCAGGGGATCCGTCCTCAACAAGCTCTCGGAGGAGAAAGCCGATATCTCGGCAGCACTAGTGAAAGCCGCCCGCGAAGCGCGCGCCGGCTTTGGCGACAGTGCGGGCGCACAGCTGGGCTCGACACTAGCGGTCGTGAAAAGCACGGCCGATGAGCTCGGTATCCCGGTAGGCGACGATGTGAAGGCCATGCTTGACGCTCACTCGGTTTCCTTTAGTGGCGGCAGCATTTCTCTGCACAGCGACATGGGGATTCCCCTTCGCGCTCTTGGCGTGGGTTCTACGCGCCTTCTTACAGCAGGGTTGCAACGTAAGGCCGCCGCAGAGGCGACAATGGTGCTCGTCGACGAACTTGAACATGGGCTGGAGCCACATCGCATTCACAGGCTTTTGGGATCTCTGGGAAGCAAAGACGACAGCCTGCCTTTACAGGTGTTTGCGACGACACATTCACCGGTAGCGCTACGGGAACTTAGCGGAACACAATTGATGATCGTCAGACGCAATGGCGGCCGGTTATCCGTACAAACTGTTGGCGCTGAAGATGACGTGCAGAGCACCATTCGTCGCGATCCCGAGGCGTTCCTGGCGCCGTCCGTCATCATCTGCGAAGGTGCCAGCGAGGTTGGCCTGCTGCGAGGGCTCGACCAGTTCCGCGTTGAGCAAGGCGAGCAATCACTAACGGCGCTTGGCGTCGCGCTTCTCGATGCCGGCGGAGTCGGCAACATTTACAAGCGGGCGAATGCTTTGCTCAAGCTCGGCTACCGTTGCCATGTGCTTCGCGACGACGACGTCGAGCCGGATCCCGCCGATGAAGCAGCATTCCTGGCAGGGGGTGGCGCGCTCACAAAGTGGCCAGCCAAGCGCAAACTCGAACAGGAGCTCTTCATAAGCCTCGGAGAGAACGCTGCGGGTAACCTCGTCATTTATGCCGTCGAACTGCACGGCGAAGATCTCATCGATGAGCATATTAAGTCGAAGTCCGGCGGTTTGACGACTTACAACGACGTGGATACCGCGCTGCTACTTGGCGATTTCGATCAGGCCACTCGCGCCTTGCTCGGCCTGGCGTCAAGTACCCGCAGCAGCGGCTGGTTCAAACAGGTCACATGGATGGAAGACGTCGCACGTACCATCATTGGGCCGCAGCTAAAGCAGGCCGATGCCACATTTGTTGCGATCATCGACGCACTTTTCGTCTGGATGCGTGATGGCCGCTGAAATTGATCTCTTTGCGATCAGGCGGGGGTCGGTCACTGCGCCCGCCGGCTGTGGGAAGACCCACCTCATCGCGGCGAACTTGCTGGAACACGATTTCACAAAGCCGGCGCTCATACTCACTCACACCGTTGCCGGTGTCGTTGCCCTGCGGGGCCGCCTGCAGCAGCTCGGCGTGCCATCTGCGGCTTACCGACTGATGACCCTGGACGGCTGGGCCATCAAGCTGGCTAGCACGTTCCCGGCACGCTGCGGCGTTCCGCCCGAAGTGCTGCGCATTACGGATACCCGCACTGATTACAAGACGATCCAAAAGGCTGCCGCTGAACTCGCAAAAGCCGGTCACGTCGACGACATCCTCGCCGCAAGTTTTTCCCGCCAGATCGTTGACGAGTATCAGGATTGTTCTCAGTCGCAACACGGGTTGGTTTACTATTCATCCCGACACCTGCCCACCTGCGTGCTCGGCGATCCTATGCAGGCCGTATTCGGCTTCAGTGGGCCGTTGCCAGACTGGGACACCAATGTCTGCAAATATTTCCCGAATGCGGGCGAGCTGACAACTCCATGGCGCTGGAAAAACGCGGGGACAGAGGCATTTGGCCGGTGGTTACTGGACGTCCGAAAGGCTCTGAAGGCGGGGCAGGCGGTTGATCTAAGGGGAGCGCCGCCCGAGGTCCGCTGGGTGCACCTTGACGGCACAGAAGATCATCAGCGGCGTCTCAAGGCAGGTCTGTCAAACGCGGCGGGTGGCCAAGGTACCGTTCTGATTATGGGTGACAGCAAAAAACCACAAGGCCAGCGGCTGTTCGCCAGCCAGACACCGGGAGCGGTCACGGTCGAAAGCGTCGACTTAAAGGATTTCATTCAGTTCGCGCTCAACTTCAGACTCGATGCACCTGACGCGCTAAGCCAGCTTCTCAGCTTCGCCGAGAGCGTCATGACGAATGTCGGCGGGGCAGACCTTCAGCAGCGCGTTACGACCCTACTCGCCGGGCGCCAGAGGAAAGAGGCGACCGATACGGAACAAGCCGCCATCGCTTTCGAGCAAGAGCGCACGTTCAAGAGCGCGGTCGAGCTGCTGGCTGAAGTGAGCAAGCGGCCGGGCACCCGCCAGCACCGGCCGACCGTGATGAGCGCATGCATCCGGGCGCTGAATGGCGCAGACCAGGCCGATCCGTCGTCACTCCATGAGGCGGCAGTTCGCGCACGCGAGGAGAACCGTTTCCGCGGGAGACCGCTTCCGGCGCGCGGTGTAGGGAGCACGCTGACACTCAAGGGCTTGGAAGCCGACGTCGCGGTCATACTCAACGTGACGGAGATGGACGCCAAACACCTTTATGTAGCCATGACACGCGGATCGAAGTTGCTTGTGGTCTGTTCGGCATCGCCGCAGCTACGGCCAGCGGCTGCGTCATGAGCGAGAGAGTTGGATAGCGCCGATGAGCGAGACAATCTTCAATATCTTCCTGCCATTTGAGTACAGCGACCACTGCGGCCACGCATTATACGTCGGTCACCAATCTGCGCTCGATGACGAAGCCGCGATCCGCTTCCTGAGAGACAGAGTCGACGAGGATTTCCCAAAAGCTATCCGGGTCCCACTCATAAACCCGTTCACGCGCGAAGCTTATTACGCTCGTTGCCGGATCGGAGATGGTCATCACCTGTATGACGAGGTTTTTCAAGCGGCGTCCGCTCAGGCCGAGCCATTGTTCGTCACGACCCTCGTGGTCGATGGAAAGGTCAGGGTTGACGTGAGCAATCACCATGACGACCCGAACTTTTACCTAAGCCCTGAGGTGATCGGCGACGCACACATGGACGACTGGCTGCTGAAATACCGCGACGGGGATGCCCTTGATTTGCCTCGGCTCATTCACGATGACTATTTTCTGGCGGTCAAGCTAACTTTCAACGCGAAGCTTTATGTATCGTCTTTGAAGCTGCTGTTGTCATGCATTGACAGCATTTCGTACGTCGAATTTGGCGATCAGAAGACCCCAAGCTTCATCGATTGGTTGGATAAATATGCGGACCTGTCAAAAGTCGGCATTACGTCAGAGGAACTGTGGGAGCTCCGCAATGGCGTGCTACATATGACTAATCTCAGCTCCAGGCAGGTGACACGAAAGAAGGTGCGTCGCATTTCGATACGTATCGGCGGAGAAGGCGAGACCGCCGACGGGATCCACTATTTCAACTTTTTCGCCCTTATCCAGGTGTTCGCCGCCGCTCTCGAAAGCTGGCTTGGCTCCTACAATGACGATCGCGAGAAATTCGCCACCTTCGTGGAGCGATACGACAAGACCATTTCGGACAGCAGGCAGCTCCAGAGGCCACCTTCAAGCGCCAAATAGATCAGCAGGATCTAAAGGAAGACGGATGTTCAGAGACGTGCGGTCCGAACGAAGGGATCATGCGTTTATCAGGGGTGGACGGCCTTGACGGGCCTCTTTGACCCACCTGTCTAAACCGCAGCTTCGAAAGGCGTGCGCGACGCTAGCCAACCCACAGAGGATGGCATATCTTATGATATAAATGAAAGAAATAATGAGCCTATGATGCAGAGAAGACCTACAACGCAAGATATATCTTGGCTGCTTGATCTCCACCGAAATAATCAACTGGACCTGAACCCTCCATATCAACGCAAAAGCGTTTGGACGCGCGGCGACCGCCAGTTTTTCCTTGATACGATCTTCAGGAATTATCCAAGCCCCGCGATATTTCTCCACAAAACCATTACCGAAAATGGAACGACGACGTATCACGTTGTCGACGGGAAGCAACGGACGCAAACCATCCTGGATTTCAACAATGACAGGATCAAGGTAGCCTCTGACTTCGGGGACCTGCGGTTGAATGGCAAAAAATGGTCCGATATCGCGTCAGAGACTGATCTCAAGCGTAGATTTTGGAACTACCAATTGACGGTGGAGCTCATCGATTTTGAAGACTCCAACTTGGTCAATCAGGTCTTCGATCGGCTCAACAGAAATGCTCGGAAGCTGACCGACCAGGAATTGCGGCATGCCAAATTTGGAGGGTGGTTCATTCAGCAAGCGGAATCTGAGGCTGAGCGCGCCGAATGGCGGACCCTCGGGGTCGTTACGAATGCCCGTTCAAAGCGTATGGCGGATGCCCAGTTCATTTCGGAACTCATGCTTGTGCTTCTCGAAGGCCAGGTGTTGGGATTTGACCAAGACACCCTCAATAACCTCTACGCGAAGTATGACGACGTCGAGGATCTTGAAAAGCCGTTGGATCAGGAAGCTTTCAGAACTGCCTTCGATGCCGCCAGAACAACCCTAGTTGCCCTCGACGGAGAAGGCGGAGGGATAATTCAAAGAGCGGCGCGCGCGTTAGGGAACATCTATACCCTGTGGAGTGTGCTCACGCTGAACGAGAACCTGCCTGCGGTGGAGGTATTAAGGGCAAGGTATGCCATCTTCATGGCGTTGGTAGAGGAATTGTCTGCTCAACCCGATATCGGCGAGTTTATGCGTACCCACGACACTCCCGCTTATCAGAGCGCCTTCAAGTACCTGAATAATTTGCGTGGCGCCAATACGGACCAGCGACCACGCGAGCAAAGGGCCGAGGCGCTTCTCGAAGCGCTTCTGCGCGCACCTGAATGAAAATTCCTGGGTCGATCAGGGCAATTTTTCTTGACCGGGAGCCGCTCTACAATAAGCTAAAACAGGAGGTCGACAAGCGGCTCGTTGGCTTCAAGGATCCTCGCTGGCACTATGAGAGCCGAGTAAAGGCCGAGGAGAGTTTTGCACTGAAGGTGGAAACCGGTCGCGTGTCCGACCCCGCCCAAATGGAGGACTTTTTCGCCGCAACGTACGTGGTGCCCAACCTTTCGGCAATTGACGCAGCCGAGCAGATCGTCAGAAGCAATTTCACCGTTTTGGAACGTCGGCCAGCTGCAAAGGGCAGCACCCACAAATCGCCGGAGTCGTTTCCCTTCGACGATGTGCGCTTGTTCGCCGCAATCACATCAGACCCAAGATATCCAGACAGCGGCCTGGAAGGCCTTCGCTTCGAGATTCAGGTCAAGACCTTCCTTCAACACGCGTGGTCGATCGCCACCCATGACCTCATCTACAAGACTTCCGGTGTTTCCTGGGCGCAGGAGCGAATTGCCTACCAAGTGAAGGCAATGCTTGAGCACGCCGAAGTGTCGATTGAGGAAGCGTCGGTGCTCTCGAAGAGCTCCATCATCGCAAAAACAGACAAAAACATCCGGACAATCGGCGAGATCATTAAGTTTGTCCGTGAGCTATGGGGAGATGACGCACCTCGGGACATCAAGCGCCTCGCAACGAATGTCGCCGACGTCTGTGCGACCGTCAATATCACCATCCCTCAATGCGAAGCGGCTGTTCGCACCCTGGTAGCCGCTAACGGTGGGGCGGTGCCGGCGAACGTGTCTCCGTATTTAGCTATCGTCGAAGCAGTGGCAGTTACTTATCAAGCCAAGCTAACTGAATATTTATATCGCAAAAGCCCAAAAAAATACGACAAGCGGATATTGATTACGCGCGAAATAACGCTTCCAACAGGGATTGAAAAAACAAAGATGAAACGCGCAATTATTGTCGAATAACCGGCCGCCTATCTCCCCGTGAAGGCTGGCGATTTCGAGATTGACTGCATGCCCCCATAGGTCTGATGTGTCTAAATCAAGCGCGACCGCACCCCGTCGCTGAGCTCCATCAAATGATCCGGCTCTGCTGAGAACCACGCAAAGCTTCCCCATGCCAAGGAATCCACCGTCTTCTTGAACGAGGGGCGGCTGCGGTCGAGATACGCGGTAAGGAAGGCGACATGTTCCAGCGGAAAGCCCGCATCGTTTGCCAAGTCCTCCAGGGCTTTTTTCCGCCTGGCATTGATAGGGCCATCGGTTGCCACGACCTCCGCAAACACCAAAAGGGGATGCTCAGGCGCTAGGTCGACGAGGATGATGTCGGGAAGATCCTTGTCTGCCTTGATCGTCAGCCCAATGGATTTCGCGAGATCGTCGTCCCGAGAAACAACCTTGTTTCCGCTTTCGCTGACGAACAGAATCGCAGGCTCCCCCATGAAACGGGGCGCGAAGACCTCAATGACGGCCTTTGTTATTTCTGAGCTCAGTCCGGGCTTCATCCGCCGGGTTTCGCCATTTGGGAATGTCACGCTTAAGCTGTCGCCAGCGGATCCCGCGCCGCGGCGGACGATGGCGATGCGGGCAAGAGCGCCCTTGTTCAACGTTTTGCTTTGCCAAGCGCCGATCGCAGCGTGCAATTTCTCGCCAACCAGGTTTGGGTCGAACAGCTCGGCAAAACCGGTCTGCAACGCGTAGCGCGGCTTGCTGGACGTCGTCGCAATGTCCTGACGTTCAATCGCCGCACCCATCACCACCAAGGCTTCCCGCAGGGTCTCGTCGCGGATCGGTTCGCGCGTGGTGTCTTGATACCATTGAGTTCCTGGAGCACGCCCTCCGGCCTTCATAACCTTAGAAGAATACGCCAGGCGCTCATCATCGGAAACCATGGCCGCCTGATCGTCGCTGAATCTGTAGACATGCTTCGGTCCTAGCCATACCCCCTTCCCCTCCACCGCGCCGATGTAGAGGGCTACGAAGACCGTACTGGCGGCCAAATCTCGCGTGAGATAGCCGCGATGAGGAGTGCCTTCCGGAAAGATGGCTTTCAACCTCTCCTGCACGGATTCCCACGAAAGCAGACCTGGCAGGGTGGTCATGCGGCCGACCGGCCCATGTAAAGCGTTTGAATGTGCGCGTCGATTTCGTGTTGGAGCGCCTGCCGGTGGACCATTTTTGTCAATTCCGCAAGTTCGTCGGGAGAAGGAAGAGGTAGCGCCTCAAGCTCGAACGCTGAAACCGCCACGCTACCACTGATACAGCGGAACACCCGGTCAACAATGCCAGAATTCAAGACAGCAGCGATCACCGCTGTCGAGACCCTTGGCTTTTTGACGCGCGGCTTGACCATGTTGAGGTGGTTTTCGACGATCACGCTGCCGTGCGTCTTGATAAAGTCGGCTGGCAGTTCGGCCGCAATCAACCGGCGGGCCTGTTCTTTGGCGGTAGTCCGCTGCAGCAGGACGCAGGGCTCAGACACTTTCAACCACTCGTCGGCAGCCGATGGTCGGAAATGCGGTTCATGATTCCTTTTTTCCGCTCGGAATATGAACCGTCCGTCGAACGTAACGGCCTCGGCCCAAATCACCGGGAAGGTATCTTTGCCGGGGCGATTGCGGAATTGGCCCTTAAACCGGTTCCACACCATCGGACCAGTCGAGATCTTATAGCCCCAATCGGAAAGTCGCGTCGGCATCCGCTCCAGCGACTTCACCAAGTCCTCATCCGATGGGTTTCTTGGTGCCAACCAAGGGTCTGTGCGCTCGGCCGGCAATTTGAAACCGCCGGCATGCGTGACCTGTGCGGTTCCGTTGACAGACAGATAGTGGACCACCGTCGGCGCCACCTTGGCGCCGCGTTTGTATGTGGCCAACATGGTTTCCTGAAGGACGTCCTCGAATACCCCTTTGCGGGCGGTCACGAAGTCCACGGCCAACGGCGGCGCTTCCTTGGCCAGCAGTCCGCGCAGGGCTTTGAAATATTCACCGGCGAGAAAACCGGTCGGCGTCACATAGGCGATGACGCCACCGACCCTTGTCCAGCGCAGCGCCAGGTCCGTAAACAAGCCATAGAGATTAGCGTGGCCATAGAGACTGCGGCCGTAGCGCTCGCGTTGACGTGCAGCAAGTTTGACGCGGCCGTAAGGCGGGTTGCCGATCACCAGATCGAAACGCTTGCCAGATACGGTCTCTTCGAGACTGTCGCAGACCTTCACGACAGACGGAAAGCGGCGGCCGGCCGCCTTCAACTCGTCAGCAAAAGCAATTTCCAGCCAAGCTTGGGTCAGCCAAGCCGCAAAGGGATCGATTTCAAAGCCTTGCAGATGGGCGCTAAAGTGCTCGATCAGCTCTGAGGCGCTAGCCTGGGGGAGGGCGTCGCGCATACGCATAGCCACGGGCAGCAGGAAGGCCCCACCACCACATGCCGGATCCAAGATTCGCGCCGTTTGCCAGTCCACTCCGGCTTCCTTCGCGAGCTGCAAAAGCCGGTCGGTAAGCGCTGGCGGTGTGTAATAGGCACCCCAAGCAGTGCGCACCTCCTGCGGCAACATGGCTGTGTAGCAGGCACTCAGCTGATAACAGGCCTCCTCGATCGGCAGCGTGGCCGCAGCTCGACCCAACGTTTTGGCCAACTCTGTAGCCGAAGTATCAAGCGAGTAGGTCAATGCGACGGTGAGTGGTGCGATCGGCAGCGGCCAGCCGATTGTCTCTCCCGAAGCCTCGACATAGGCCTCAACGGTCTTGGCAATGAAAGACCAGGCTGCTGGCTGCCTACGTCTAATGTCCAGCTGCTCGCTCCATGCGCGCGCCATTACCCGTCCGCTCTGGAGGCTAAGAGGCGCATCCGTCACTCCAGCGTACGCTGCGACGGCCTTTCGTGGTCTTCCGACCTGGCGAACGGGAGATTTCATTGGACACACTTCCTGCGGAACATATCGTGTACGCTACCGTGAACTGGCAGTTCTGGCAACGGGTGTCAAAATGGCAGTTTGGAAGGTCTAGCTGGATTTCTCCATGGTAGGGTACCACGATTCGGGCAAG
The DNA here is from genome assembly GCF_040320505.1 of Mesorhizobium sp. M0678. Classification (NCBI taxonomy): domain Bacteria; kingdom Pseudomonadati; phylum Pseudomonadota; class Alphaproteobacteria; order Hyphomicrobiales; family Phyllobacteriaceae; genus Mesorhizobium; species Mesorhizobium sp. M0678. The sequence continues at coordinate 41,082 of NZ_JAMYPT010000028.1, forward strand.
GGCTGACCAATGCCCCAATTGCAGGGGGTGGAAAGCATGTCCGGTTCAGAGCATGAGAATTTTGAGGCTATTTGGGATTTCACATCCCGGTGGAGAGACACCGAACCCTTTGGTGAAACGTGGCCACAAACCAACCAGTTCGCAGCCCAGATAACCTATCGTTGCAAAGGCAATACCACGGTGGATGGGGGCAAGGCATGGTTAGAAACGACCGCGGGACAATCCGATGGCGCAGTTCACTTGAACGATTGCAAACGTCTTTCGAGCGCAAAGTTCCATCTCGATTTTAGCGTAAAGTTCCAGACCTACATGTTCGACCAGGCGAGCGGGGCTCTGGTCATCAGCGGTAGCTCCGACAAGATGGGCGGCGATTATAGCGTCGCCATCATTCCAGTGGTCCAGTAGCGGGTTGGCGCGCGCCTACAAACTTTCGGGTTCCGGCGCTCGTCTCCAAGCGGTAGATGCATCCAGCGTACGCCTCTCGTCGTTATGCGACTTCTTAGATACCGTGATACGGACGGCAAAAGGCCAGATTCTGTTACACAAATCCTTGCACAGTCGCAGAAAAAATGCCAAATACTGCTGTGTAAACAACGGGATGTAGATAGGCTATTCGGTCTCCAAAACCGCAGGTCGTAGGTTCGAGCCCTGCTGCCCGTGCCATTCTTCGAATGGATACCTAAAAACGATTCTTTTGCAGTGCGGCCTTTGAAAATCGGCTTGTGACTTGCCATATGGCATAAGTTGCGGCATAAGGGCCGCATAGCCGGGACGGGACGACTGGATGGTTCCGAGGCGGCGTTTGGCCATAAAGCGGACACTTGCCACTTGCGTGGATCAAGAATCGGTTTTATGTAGACGAGACAGACACGCGACGCGTGGAGCTGGGAAGCCGGCTTTACGCGTCTGATTTGCATGGGCGAAATGATTGCGCTGATTCGGCGCGAACGCACGCTCAAGCGGCACGTCCCGGCCAGCGGGATCATCCAGGAGGCCCGGCCAACGGGTCTTGCAGACAGAGCGGCATATGGCTTCGAAAACCACAAATCCCTTCACCTTTCTCCAGCAGGTTCGCGCGGAGACCGCCAAGGTCACTTGGCCGTCGCGGCGCGAAACGATGATCTCGACGGTGATGGTCCTTGTGTTCGCGGTCATCGCGATGATCTTTTTCTTTACCGCAGACGTGGCCATGGGCTTTGCGGTCGAAAAAATCCTCGGCCTCGGACAGTAAGTCCGGCGATTACGGAGAAGTCTTGAAATGACCGCGCGGTGGTACATCGTCCACGCCTACTCGAACTTTGAAAAGAAGGTCGCCGAGGACATTGAGAACAAGGCCAAGCAGAAGGGCCTGTCCGCCGACATCGAGCAGATCGTGGTGCCGACCGAGAAGGTCGTCGAGATCCGCCGCGGCCGCAAGGTCGATGCCGAGCGCAAGTTCTTTCCGGGCTATGTGCTGCTGAAAGCCAATCTGACCGATGCCGTGTTCTCGCTCGTCAAGAACACGCCGAAGGTCACCGGTTTCCTGGGCGACTCCAAGCCGGTGCCGATCACCGAAGCCGAGGCCCAGCGTATCCTGAACCAGGTTCAGGAAGGCGTCGAGCGGCCGAAGCCGTCGGTGACGTTCGAGATCGGCGAAGCGATCCGCGTTTCGGATGGACCATTCGCGTCGTTCAACGGTTTCGTCCAGGAAGTGGACGAAGAGCGGGCGCGGCTCAAGGTGGAAGTTTCGATCTTCGGGCGCGCTGTGCCGGTCGATCTGGAATTCGGACAGGTCGAGAAGGGCTGATCCGAAATCCCTGCACCGGTTTCGGCGGCAGGGAAGGCGGCGCGGAGATCGCGCGGCCAAAAACGGGTGGGAGGCGAATGCGGCTTTAGCCGGCCGCACGGACCGCACCACCAGACTGCAACCGCCGGCAAGACCGGCATGAGAAAAGGCAGGAAGAGAGATGGCTAAGAAAATTGCAGGCCAGCTCAAGCTCCAGGTTTCCGCGGGATCGGCCACGCCGTCGCCCCCGATCGGCCCGGCGCTTGGTCAGCGTGGCATCAACATCATGGAGTTCTGCAAGGCGTTCAACGCGCAGACCCAGGAAATGGAAAAGGGCTCGCCGGTTCCGGTCGTCATCACCTACTACCAGGACAAGTCGTTCACCTTCGTCATGAAGACGCCGCCGGTGAGCTACTTCCTGAAGAAGGCTGCGAACCTGAAGTCGGGCTCGAAGGAGCCGGGCAAGGTCAAGGCCGGCACGATCGGCCGCGACAAGGTGCGCGCCATCGCCGAGCAGAAGATGAAGGATCTGAACGCAAACGACGTCGAGGCGGCCATGCGCATGGTCGAGGGCTCCGCCCGCTCGATGGGTCTGGAAGTGGTGGGCTGAGATCATGGCAAAGATTGCAAAGCGTGTATCGAAGACCCGCGAAGGCATCGATCCCAACAAGGCTTATGCTTTGGGTGAGGCGCTGAAGCTGCTCAAGGATCGCTCCTCGGTGAAGTTCGACGAGACGATCGAAGTCGCGATGAACCTCGGCGTCGACCCGCGCCATGCCGACCAGATGGTCCGCGGCGTGGTCAATCTGCCGAACGGCACCGGCCGCAGCGTTCGCGTCGCCGTCTTCGCGCGTGGCGACAAGGCCGAGGAGGCCAAGGCCGCCGGCGCCGACATCGTCGGAGCCGAGGATCTGGTCGACATCGTCCAGAAGGGCACGATCGACTTCGACCGCTGCATCGCCACGCCGGACATGATGCCGCTGGTCGGCCGTCTCGGCAAGGTGCTCGGTCCGCGCGGCATGATGCCGAACCCGAAGGTCGGCACCGTAACCACCGACGTTACCGCCGCCGTCAAGGCATCGAAGGGCGGCGCCGTCGAGTTCCGCGTCGAGAAGGCCGGCATCGTTCACGCCGGCGTCGGCAAGGTCTCGTTCGACGTCAAGGCGCTGGAAGAAAACGTCCGCGCCTTCGCTGATGCGGTGACCAGGGCAAAGCCGGCTGGTGCCAAGGGCAACTACGTCAAGAAGGTGTCGGTCACCTCGACGATGGGCCCGGGCCTCAAGCTCGACGTCTCGACGCTCGCAGCGTCCTGATACGAAACAATTGGATCGGCCGCTAAAACGCTGATCCGTGAAAGAATTCCGGGCCTCCGACCTGTCGGCGGCCCGGTACCGGAAGTCGAAAGGCTTCCGGACATCCTGTCCGAGATTGCAGGCGGCCCCCAAGCCTTAGGTGATGTGGGCCTTAATTCATGTGGGCCTGCATGAGACGGGTGAAGACCGGACAAAGGAGCCACAAGCTCCAATGAAAGGTTCGAACCGTGTTTGCCTTTTGTCTGCGCACCGTCCGGCTTGCCGGCAGCTGTGGCGAAAGGGGGCAGGATCCTCGAACGTCGTTCGGGAGATCCGTTACTGGATGGCCCGGCCGGCAAAAGGCAACCCGACGCCTGTCCTTCGTAGAGGGCAGGGGTCAACTGGAGATAGGCAGTGGACAGAGCGGAAAAACGCGAACTCGTCACGGGCCTGAATGATGCGTTTTCAAGCGCTGGTTCAGTCGTCGTGGCCCACTACGCCGGTATCACCGTCGCGCAAATGAACGACCTTCGGTCGAAAATGCGCGCCGCCGGTGGCACCGTCAAAGTCGCGAAGAACCGTCTCGCCAAAATCGCTCTTCAGGGCACGGACTCCGCATCGATCATCGAGCTGTTCAAGGGACAGACGCTGATCGCCTATTCGGAGGATCCGATTGCGGCGCCGAAGGTCGCGTCCGATTTCGCCAAGGGAAATGACAAGCTCGTCATTCTCGGCGGCGCAATGGGCACCACCTCGCTCAATGCCGACGGTGTAAAGGCACTCGCCACACTTCCGTCGCTCGATGAGCTGCGCGCCAGGCTGGTTGGCATGATCGCCACGCCGGCAACCCGGATCGCCCAGATCGTCAATGCGCCTGCGGCCTCGGTCGCGCGCGTCATCGGCGCTTACGCCCGGAAGGACGAGGCGGCATGAGGCCGTTCCTCGCTATCACAAACACACGTTCGAACCTTATGAAGGAACATTGCAATGGCTGATCTGGCAAAGATCGTAGACGACCTTTCGAAGCTGACCGTCCTCGAGGCGGCCGAGCTGTCGAAGCTTCTTGAAGAAAAGTGGGGCGTTTCCGCCGCTGCTCCGGTGGCGGTTGCCGCTGCCGGCGGCGCTGCGGCCGCTGCTGCTCCGGTCGAGGAAAAGACGGAATTCGACGTCGTCCTCACCGAGGCAGGCGCTCAGAAGATCAACGTCATCAAGGAAGTTCGCGCCATCACCGGTCTTGGCCTCAAGGAAGCCAAGGACCTGGTCGAGGCGGCTCCGAAGCCGGTCAAGGAAGCCGTTTCCAAGGCCGACGCGGACAAGTTCAAGGCCCAGCTGGAAGCAGCCGGCGCCAAGGTCGAACTGAAGTAAGCGTTGAGTCCCGGCGGACGGCGGCGCGCCGCCCGCCACTCCTTTCGCGTCGAAGGGAGGCTGCGTAACGCGAAGAGTGCGAAAACCTCTTTCCTGAGGGCCGCAAACCGGCCTTCAGGAAACGGGTTTTCTCCCGTTTCTGGCCCGCCGCCAATTGGCGGCGGGCAACAAGACAGGGCCGCCAAGGTGGCCCGAGATGCAAGGCGAGCCGCGGCGAGGCTCGTCCCGAGAATTGAGCTAAGGAGCGACGATGGCCCAGACCCAGACTTTCAATGGCCGCAGACGCGTACGCAAGTTTTTCGGAAAGATCCCGGAAGTTGCGGAGATGCCGAACCTGATCGAGGTTCAGAAGGCATCCTATGACCAGTTCCTGATGGTGGAGGAGCCCAAGGGTGGGCGTCCTGACGAGGGACTGCAGGCAGTTTTCAAGTCGGTCTTCCCGATTTCCGATTTTTCCGGCTCCTCGATGCTGGAATTCGTGAAGTATGAGTTCGAGGGACCGAAATTCGACGTTGACGAATGCCGTCAGCGCGACCTGACCTATGCGGCGCCGCTCAAGGTGACGCTGCGCCTCATCGTATTCGATATCGACGAGGATACCGGCGCGAAGTCGATCAAGGACATCAAGGAGCAGGACGTCTACATGGGCGACATGCCGCTCATGACCTTGAACGGCACCTTCATCGTCAATGGTACCGAGCGCGTCATCGTCTCGCAGATGCACCGTTCGCCGGGCGTCTTCTTCGACCATGACAAGGGCAAGTCGCACTCGTCCGGCAAGCTTCTGTTTGCCGCGCGCGTCATTCCCTATCGCGGCTCGTGGCTCGACATCGAGTTCGATAGCAAGGACGTCGTCCACGCCCGCATCGACCGCCGCCGCAAGATTCCGGTGACGTCGCTGCTGATGGCGCTCGGCATGGACGGCGAAGAGATCCTGTCGACCTTCTACAACAAGATCACCTACAAGCGCGCCGGCGACCATTGGCGCATCCCGTTCAACGTCGAGCGTTTCCGCGGCCTCAAGGCCGTTGGTGACCTGGTCGACGCCGACACCGGCGAGGTCGTCGTCGAGGCCGGCAAGAAGATCACCGCCCGCCAGGCCAGGGCGCTTGGCGAAAAGGGTCTCAAGGCGATCAAGGCGACCGACGAGGATCTGCTCGGCAACTACCTTGCCGAGGATATTGTCAACTACGCGACCGGCGAGATCTTCCTCGAAGCCGGTGACGAGATCGACGAAAAGACGCTGAAAGTGCTGCTTGGCACCGGTGACGATGAGATCAAGGTCCTCGACATCGACCACGTCAACGTCGGCGCCTATATCCGCAACACGCTCAACGTCGACAAGAACGAGAGCCGCCAGGACGCGCTGTTCGACATCTACCGCGTCATGCGCCCCGGCGAGCCGCCGACGCTGGAAACCGCTGAAGCCATGTTCAACTCGCTGTTCTTCGACAGCGAGCGCTATGATCTGTCGGCCGTTGGCCGCGTCAAGATGAACATGCGCCTCGAGCTCAAGGCCGAGGATACCGTGCGCGTGCTGCGCAAGGACGACATCCTGGCCGTGGTCAAGACGCTGGTCGAACTGCGCGACGGCAAGGGCGAGATCGACGACATCGACAATCTCGGCAACCGCCGTGTGCGCTCGGTCGGCGAGCTGATGGAGAACCAGTACCGCGTCGGCCTGCTGCGCATGGAGCGCGCGATCAAGGAACGCATGTCCTCGATCGAGATCGACACGGTGATGCCGCAGGACCTGATCAACGCCAAGCCGGCGGCTGCCGCCGTGCGCGAGTTCTTCGGTTCCTCGCAGCTGTCGCAGTTTATGGATCAGACCAACCCGCTTTCGGAGATCACCCACAAGCGCCGTCTTTCGGCGCTTGGACCGGGCGGTCTGACCCGCGAGCGTGCCGGTTTCGAAGTGCGCGACGTGCACCCGACGCATTACGGCCGCATCTGCCCGATCGAGACGCCGGAAGGCCCGAACATCGGCCTGATCAACTCGCTTGCGACCTTCGCGCGCGTCAACAAATACGGCTTCATCGAGAGCCCGTACCGCAAGATCGTCAACGGCAAGCTGACCAATGAGGTCGTTTACCTCTCGGCTATGGAAGAGGCCAAGCACCACGTCGCGCAGGCCAATGCCGAGCTCGACAAGAATGGTCATTTCGTCGACGAATTCGTCATTTGCCGCAACGCCGGCGAAGTGATGATGGCGCCGCGCGAAAACGTTGATCTGATGGATGTGTCGCCGAAGCAGATGGTGTCGGTGGCCGCGGCCCTGATCCCGTTCCTCGAGAACGATGACGCCAACCGTGCGCTGATGGGCTCGAACATGCAGCGTCAGGCCGTGCCGCTGGTGCGCGCCGAAGCGCCGTTCGTCGGCACCGGCATGGAGCCGATCGTCGCCCGTGACTCGGGCGCCGCCATCGGCGCCCGCCGCGGCGGCATCGTCGACCAGGTGGACGCGACGCGTATCGTCATCCGCGCCACGGAAGATCTCGATCCCGGCAAGTCCGGCGTCGACATCTACCGGCTGATGAAGTTCCAGCGTTCGAACCAGAACACCTGCATCAACCAGCGTCCGCTGGTGCGCATGGGCGACCGGGTCAACAAGGGCGACATCATCGCCGACGGCCCGTCGACCGAGCTCGGCGATCTGGCCCTCGGCCGTAACGTGCTGGTCGCGTTCATGCCGTGGAACGGCTACAACTACGAGGATTCCATCCTCCTGTCCGAGCGCATCGTCGCCGACGACGTCTTCACCTCGATCCACATCGAGGAGTTCGAAGTCATGGCCCGCGACACCAAGCTGGGGCCGGAGGAGATCACGCGCGACATTCCCAACGTCTCGGAAGAAGCGCTGAAGAACCTCGATGAGGCCGGCATCGTCTACATCGGTGCGGAAGTGCAGCCGGGCGACATCCTGGTCGGCAAGATCACGCCGAAGGGCGAAAGCCCGATGACGCCGGAAGAAAAGCTGCTGCGCGCCATCTTCGGTGAAAAGGCCTCGGACGTGCGCGACACCTCGATGCGCATGCCTCCGGGAACCTTCGGCACCGTCGTCGAAGTGCGTGTCTTCAACCGCCACGGCGTCGAGAAGGACGAGCGCGCCATGGCGATCGAGCGCGAGGAGATCGAACGCCTCGCCAAGGACCGCGACGACGAGCAGGCGATCCTCGACCGCAACGTCTATTCGCGTCTTTCCGACGTTCTCGTCGGCAAGGAAGCGATTGCCGGGCCGAAGGGCTTCAAGAAGGGCTCGAAGCTGTCGAAGGACACGCTCGACGAGTATCCGCGTTCGCAGTGGTGGCAGTTTGCCGTGGAGAACGAAAAGCTCCAGAGCGAACTGGAAGCCCTGCGTGGCCAGTACGACGATTCCAAGAAGGCGCTCGAGCAGCGCTTCATGGACAAGGTCGAGAAGGTGCAGCGCGGCGACGAAATGCCTCCGGGCGTCATGAAGATGGTCAAGGTCTTCGTGGCCGTGAAGCGCAAGATGCAGCCCGGCGACAAGATGGCCGGCCGGCACGGCAACAAGGGTGTCGTGTCGCGGATCGTTCCGGTCGAGGATATGCCTTTCCTCGAGGACGGCACGCATGCCGACATCGTGCTCAACCCGCTGGGTGTGCCGAGCCGCATGAATGTCGGCCAGATCCTGGAAACGCATCTGGGCTGGGCTTGCGCCGGAATGGGCAGGAAGATCGGCGATCTGATCGACGCGTACAAGACGGCGGGCGACATCAAGCCGCTGCGCAAGACGCTCGAGAGCTTCATGCCTTCCAACGACCGCAACGAGCCGGTCCGCGAATATGACGACGAGAGCATCGTTCGCCTCAGCGAGCAGATGCGCCGCGGCGTCTCCATCGCGACACCGGTGTTCGACGGCGCGCACGAGGCCGACATCAACATCATGCTGGAGCAGGCGGGCCTGCACACCAGCGGTCAGTCGCAGCTCTATGACGGGCGCACCGGCGAGCCGTTCGATCGCAAAGTGACGATGGGCTATATATATATGCTCAAGCTTCACCACCTTGTGGACGACAAGATCCACGCGCGTTCGATCGGGCCGTACTCGCTCGTTACCCAGCAGCCGCTGGGCGGCAAGGCGCAGTTCGGTGGCCAGCGCTTCGGCGAGATGGAGGTCTGGGCGCTCGAAGCATACGGCGCCGCCTACACGCTGCAGGAGATGCTGACGGTGAAGTCGGATGACGTCGCCGGCCGCACCAAGGTCTACGAGGCGATCGTCAGAGGCGACGACACATTCGAGGCCGGCATTCCCGAGAGCTTCAACGTTCTCGTCAAGGAAATGCGGTCTCTCGGCCTCAATGTCGAGCTGGAGAACACCAAGCTCGACGACAACCCGATCCGGCTGCCCGACGCGGCCGAGTAAGCAAGACGTCCGGCCGCGGTCTTCCCGCGACCGGACGCACCAAATTCTCGGCCGATGGCCGATCAAGTCGGCGGGCGTTTGGCCCGCGCTAGATGCAAGGGGTTTTCGAGGACCCCGAAAAGGAGAACGGCATGAACCAAGAGGTCATGAATCTCTTCAATCCCCAGGCGCCTGCGCAGGTGTTCGATTCCATCCGGATCTCGCTTGCCAGCCCTGAGAAGATTCTGTCCTGGTCGTTCGGCGAGATCAAGAAGCCGGAGACCATCAACTACCGCACCTTCAAGCCGGAGCGTGACGGCCTGTTCTGCGCGCGCATTTTTGGCCCGATCAAGGACTATGAGTGCCTGTGCGGCAAGTACAAGCGCATGAAATACAAGGGCGTCATCTGCGAGAAGTGCGGCGTCGAAGTGACGCTGTCGCGCGTCCGCCGCGAGCGCATGGGCCATATCGAGCTGGCGGCACCGGTCGCCCACATCTGGTTCCTGAAGTCGCTGCCGTCGCGCATCGGCACGCTGCTCGACATGACGCTGAAGGACATCGAGCGGGTCCTCTACTTCGAGAACTACATCGTTACCGAACCCGGCCTCACCGCGCTGAAGGAGCACCAGCTGCTCAGCGAGGAAGAGTACATGATGGCCGTCGACGAGTATGGCGAGGATTCGTTCACCGCCATGATCGGCGCCGAGGCGATCCACGACCTGCTGGCCGGCATGGACCTCGAGAAGATCGCCGGCGATCTGCGCTCGGAACTGGCTTCGACCACCTCCGAGCTCAAGCAGAAGAAGTACCTGAAGCGGCTCAAGGTCGTCGAGAACTTCATGGAGTCCGGCAACCGTCCGGAATGGATGATCATGAAGGTGGTTCCGGTGATCCCGCCGGACCTGCGTCCGCTTGTCCCGCTGGACGGTGGCCGTTTCGCCACGTCGGATCTGAACGACCTCTATCGCCGCGTCATCAACCGCAACAACCGCTTGAAGCGGCTGATCGAGCTGCGCGCGCCCGGCATCATCGTGCGCAATGAAAAGCGCATGCTGCAGGAAGCCGTCGATGCGCTGTTCGACAATGGCCGCCGTGGCCGCGTCATCACCGGCGCCAACAAGCGTCCGCTGAAGTCGCTGTCCGACATGCTGAAGGGCAAGCAGGGCCGGTTCCGCCAGAACCTGCTCGGCAAGCGCGTCGACTATTCCGGCCGCTCGGTCATCGTCACCGGTCCGGAGCTCAAGCTGCACCAGTGCGGCCTGCCGAAGAAGATGGCGCTCGAGCTGTTCAAGCCCTTCATCTACGCCCGTCTCGACGCCAAGGGTTACTCCTCGACCGTCAAGCAGGCGAAGAAGCTGGTCGAGAAGGAGCGTCCGGAGGTCTGGGATATCCTCGACGAGGTCATCCGCGAGCATCCGGTGCTTTTGAACCGCGCACCGACGCTGCACCGCCTCGGTATCCAGGCGTTCGAGCCGATCCTGATCGAAGGCAAGGCGATCCAGCTTCACCCGCTGGTCTGCACGGCCTTCAACGCCGACTTCGACGGCGACCAGATGGCGGTCCACGTGCCGCTGTCGCTGGAAGCGCAGCTCGAAGCCCGCGTGCTGATGATGTCGACCAACAACATCCTGCACCCGGCTTCCGGTGCGCCGATCATCGTGCCGTCGCAGGACATGGTTCTCGGTCTCTACTATCTCTCGATCGTCAACCAGAACGAGCCGGGCGAGGGCATGGTGTTTGCCGACATGGGCGAACTCCAGCACGCGCTCGAGACCAAGGCGGTGACGCTGCATGCCAAGATCAAGGGGCGCTTCCGCACGGTCGACGCCGACGGCAAGGTCGTGTCGAAGATCTACGACACCACGCCTGGCCGCATGATCATCGGCGAGCTGCTGCCGAAGAATCACAACGTGCCCTACGAGACCGCCAACCAGGAGATGACCAAGAAGAACATCTCCAAGATGATCGACACCGTCTACCGCCATTGCGGTCAGAAGGAGACGGTCATTTTCTGCGATCGCATCATGGCTCTCGGCTTCAGCCACGCCTGCCGTGCCGGCATTTCGTTCGGCAAGGACGACATGCTGATCCCGGACGCCAAGATCAAGCTGGTCTCCGACACCGAGGCTTTGGCCAAGGAATACGAGCAGCAGTACAATGACGGCCTGATCACCCAGGGCGAGAAGTACAACAAGGTCGTCGACGCCTGGGCCAAGTGCTCGGAAAAGGTCGCCGACGAAATGATGGCCCGCATCAAGGCGGTCGAGTTCGAGGACAACGGCCGTCAGAAGCCGATGAACTCGATCTACATGATGTCGCACTCCGGTGCGCGCGGCTCGCCCACCCAGATGCGCCAGCTCGCCGGCATGCGCGGCCTGATGGCCAAGCCTAGCGGTGAAATCATCGAGACGCCGATCATCTCGAACTTCAAGGAAGGCCTCACCGTGCTCGAGTACTTCAACTCGACCCACGGCGCCCGCAAGGGGCTGGCCGACACCGCCTTGAAGACGGCGAACTCGGGTTACCTGACGCGTCGTCTTGTCGACGTGGCGCAGGACTGCATCGTCAATTCGCTCGACTGCGGCACCGACAAGGGCCTCACCATGCAGCCGATCGTCGATGCCGGTCAGGTCGTCGCTTCGGTTGGTCAGCGCGTTCTCGGCCGCACCTCGCTCGACGACATCACCCACCCGGTCACCGGCGAGGTTCTGGTCAAGGCCGGAACGCTGATGGACGAGCGTGACGTGGAACTGATCGAAAAGGCCGGCGTGCAGTCGGTTCGCATCCGTTCGGCGCTGACCTGCGAGGTCAGGGTCGGCGTCTGCGCGGTCTGCTACGGACGCGATCTGGCCCGCGGCACGCCCGTCAACCAGGGCGAGGCTGTCGGGGTCATCGCGGCGCAGTCGATCGGCGAGCCGGGCACTCAGCTCACCATGCGTACCTTCCACATGGGCGGCACGGCGCAGGTGGTGGATTCCTCGTTCCTTGAAGCCTCCTACGAGGGCAAGGTCGAGATCCGCAACCGCAACGTGGTGCGCAACTCCGACGGCCAGCTGATGGTCATGGGCCGCAACATGGCGGTGCTGATCCTCGACGAAGCCGGCAAGGAACGCGCCACGCACCGCGTCACCTACGGTTCGCGCATCTTCGTCGACGATGGCGACAAGGTGAAGCGCGGCCAGCGTATCGCCGAGTGGGATCCTTATACCCGCCCGATCCTCACCGAAATCGAGGGCAGGGTGGCATTCGAGGATCTGGTCGATGGCATTTCCGTCCAGGAAACCGCCGACGAATCGACCGGCATCACCAAGCGCGAGGTCATCGACTGGCGTTCGACGCCACGCGGCAACGACCTCAAGCCGGCGATCGTCGTCCAGGATGCCAAGGGCAAGGTCGGCAAGCTGTCGAAGGGCGGCGACGCCCGCTTCCTGCTCTCGGTCGAGGCCATTCTTTCGGTCGAGCCGGGCGCACAGGTTCGCCCCGGCGACGTGCTGGCGCGTATCCCGATGGAAAGCGCCAAGACCAAGGACATCACCGGTGGTCTGCCGCGTGTGGCCGAACTGTTCGAGGCACGCCGTCCGAAGGATCACGCCATCATCGCCGAGATCGATGGCACGATCCGCTTCGGCCGCGACTACAAGAACAAGCGCCGCATCATCATCGAGCCGCATGACTCGACGCTTGAGCCGGTCGAATACCTGATCCCGAAGGGCAAGCCGTTCCATCTCCAGGACGGCGACGTCATCGAGAAGGGCGACTACATCCTCGACGGTAATCCGGCGCCGCACGACATCCTGGCGATCAAGGGCGTGGAGGCGCTTGCCTCCTACCTCGTCAACGAGATCCAGGAGGTCTACCGCCTGCAGGGCGTGTCGATCAACGACAAGCACATCGAGGTGATCGTTCGCCAGATGCTGCAGAAGGTCGAGATCACCACGCAGGGCGATTCGACCTACATTCCGGGCGACCACGTCGACGTGATCGAGCTGGAAGAGGTCAATGAGCGCCTGGTCGAGGAAGGCAAGAAGCCGGCCGAAGGCCAGCCGGTGCTGCTTGGCATCACCAAGGCCTCGCTGCAGACGCCGTCCTTCATCTCCGCCGCTTCCTTCCAGGAGACGACGAGGGTGCTGACCGAAGCTGCGGTTGCCGGCAAGACCGACATGCTGCAGGGGCTGAAGGAAAACGTCATCGTCGGCCGGCTGATCCCGGCCGGTACCGGCGGTACGATGAGCCAGATCCGGCGCATCGCCACCTCGCGCGACGAGTTGATCATCGACGAGCGCCGCAAGGCGTCCGGCGTCGAGGTCGCCGAGCCGATGCTGACCGACATGGTTAACGCGGCGCAGTAAGCGCGCAAGCAAGAGAAGATAGAAAAGGGGCCTAAGTGGCCCCTTTTCGCATTTTGGTTCCTCAATCGGATCGGAGAAGAAACGATGAGCAGGAAGATCTGGGCTTCTGTCGACGACTACATTGTCGAAGCTCTTTTCGAGGCGGATCCCGCTCTTGATGCCGTTCTGGCGGCCAACCATGATCAGGGCCTGCCGCCTATCGACGTTTCCCCGGCACAAGGCAAGCTGCTCTCACTTCTTGCGCGAATGCAGGGAGCAAAGAAGGTACTCGAAATCGGCACATTGGGCGGCTACTCAACAATCTGGATGGCGCGAGCATTGCCGATGGACGGCAAGGTCGTGACGCTCGAGCTTGATCCGCACCACGCCAGTGTCGCGCGGTCGAACTTTGAACGGGCAGGGGTGTCTGACCAGGTAGAACTGCGGGTCGGACCGGCGCTTCAATCGCTTGCGGCCTTAGGCGCCGAGAATGCCGGGCCGTTCGATTTTATCTTCATCGACGCCGACAAGCCGAACAACCCGCACTATCTGTCCTGGGCCATGCGTCTTTCGAGGCCGGGGACCGTCATCGTCTGCGACAATGTCATCCGTGACGGCGCGGTGGTGAATGAAGATGGTCGCGACGCCAATGTCGAAGGGGCACGCGCGGCGTTCTCGTTCATCGGCAGCGACAAACGTCTGGAAGGCACCGCGATCCAGACTGTTGGCGCCAAGGGCTATGACGGCTTTGCAATAGCGATCGTCAATTGATTTTGTGCGGTGCGCCGACCAGACCTGCGATCCGGCCGGCGCCCACTCGTCAGTCGAAAAAAGCTTCCACCACATTGCGCTTGCCCAGCATGAAGGCGTCGGCGACGTGCTGCAGGGGCGCGAGATCGACGTCGGAGGTGCCGGCGCGCACGATCTCGGCAAAGCGCTTGTAGAGCATCGGGTATTCGGCTTCCGGCTCCTCGTGAACGACGCGGCCATCGATGGCGAGCTTTGAGCCGCCGCCAGAAAGCACCATCGATCCGGCCTCGGTATCGGCCAGAATGTCCCAGCTTTGCGGGCCGGTCTGACGCCAGTCGAGTTCCATCGTCACCGGCAGACCGTTCGAAGTGCGGAAGGCGATATGGGCGGCGATCGGGGCCGCGCGGTTTTCAGGGAAATCGAGTTCTGCCGAGCTGATGAACATCGGCGGCAGGATGTGGGTGGCGATCGACAGCGCGTTGATGCCGGGATCGAAGACGCCAAAGCCGCCGGGAGCCCAGATCCACTCCTGGTTCGGATGCCAGCGGCGCACGTCTTCCTTCCAGTTGATGGCGGCCGACCTGATCGTAGTCGAGCTGAGGAATGTGCGCGCTGCTTCGACAGCCGGCGCATAGCGTGAATGCCAACTGGCGAACAGGCAGACGCCGTTCGCTGCCGCCAGCGCCTTCAGGTCTTCGACCTCGCTGAGCGTGGCGCCGGGCGGCTTTTCCAGGAAGACATGCTTTTTCGCCGCCAGCGCCAAGCGCGCGGCGTCGTAACGAAACTGCGGCGGCATGCACAGCGACACCGCCTCGAGCTCCGGCACCGAGTCGAGCATCGCCTCGATCGTCGGGAAATTCGGGATGTCTTCGACTTTGCCGTGGCGGCTCGCTGCGGCGACCAGGCGATAATCCTGGTCCTTCGCCAAGGCCGGCAGGTGCTGGTCGCGGACGATCTTTCCCACGCCGACGATGCCGAGCTTGATGGGATTAGAGGACATGGGAACTCCGCAGGTTGAGTGTGCTTGGTTTTGCCAGAGGTCGCTTCTTAGCAGAGAACTTGTGCCGGGCAAGTCGCCGGGCTTTGTCGCCGGCCCGTGAGATCGACCGCGATTCAGATCTCTTCAGATCGGCACATCGAACGTCACGATCGACACTTCGCCTTCGAGCGCGCCCTGATAGGCGGACAGATGCGGCTCCTCGTCCGGCACGCCGTCCATGTCGCCGATCTGATCGAGCTCTGCCTCGGCATAACCTTCGGCGGCAAGCGATTCGAGAGCGCGGCGCACCGCCGAATCGTCGTCCGGCGCGACCAGCATCACATGCACGCCTTCCGGCTTGCCGCCTTTGCGCTTCCACACCCGGCCGGTAATAATGGTGACCGGGCGCTCCTCATTGTCATTCACGGGTTCGTACCTCCGGGCGAGGGGGTTTGGGCTGCTCATGCCGCCTTTTCGCACGAAGCACGGCCTGGAAACAGCCGCAAGCCGGTCACTTTCTGGCATCCTCTTGAAAAACGGCGCAAGAAAATTACATGCGCTTTTCGCATGGCTGCCACGCCTCGGGTTCAGCGCAATATTTGCCGCTCCGGGGTTGACGGACAGTGGCCATACGAGTAGAAGCCGCCCAGTCAGAACCGATGTGAGGCTCTTGCTTCCGAAGCGACACGCTTTGGAGTTTGCCTCAAACAGGGTTCGTTTTACGAGCGAAAAGACATTTCCGGCGTGCATGAAGCGGCTTCCGCTTCCTCTGCCATTTGTTCGGGCAAGACCGCGAGGCGCGGTTTGTGGCCCGAATTTGCGTATGGAAATGACGCTTTGAGCGGCCCTGACCGGGCGAGACACGGAATTGAGAGACAAGAGGGTTTAATGCCTACCGTCAACCAGCTGATCCGCAAGCCGCGCATTGCGCCGGTGAAGCGCAACAAGGTCCCGGCCATGCAGCAGAACCCGCAGAAGCGGGGCGTCTGCACGCGCGTCTACACCACGACGCCGAAGAAGCCGAACTCGGCGCTGCGCAAGGTGGCCAAGATCCGCCTGACCAATGGTTTTGAAGTGATCGGGTACATCCCCGGCGAAGGCCACAACCTTCAGGAACACTCGGTGGTGATGATCCGCGGCGGCCGCGTCAAGGATCTTCCGGGCGTCCGTTACCACATCATCCGCGGCGTGCTCGACACGCAAGGCGTGAAGAACCGCAAGCAGCGCCGTTCGAAATACGGCGCCAAGCGTCCGAAGTGACCGAAGCGTAGCCAAGGTCGTTCCGGGCGGCGTCAAGCGACGATCCGGGATCCAGGCCACCGCGTAGAATTGAGGCAGAGAAAAAATGTCCCGTCGTCACAGTGCAGAAAAGCGTGAGATCAATCCGGACCCCAAGTTCGGCGATCTGATCGTCACCAAGTTCATGAACGCCGTCATGTATGACGGCAAGAAGTCGGTTGCCGAGACCATCGTCTACGGCGCGCTCGACCAGGTTCAGTCCAAGACCAAGCAGGAGCCGGTCACCGTCTTCCATCAGGCGCTCGACAATGTCGCGCCGCATGTGGAAGTGCGTTCGCGCCGCGTCGGCGGCGCCACCTACCAGGTTCCGGTCGACGTGCGCCCCGAGCGCCGTCAGGCATTGGCCATCCGCTGGCTGATTGCCGCCGCCCGCAACCGCAACGAGACCACTATGGTCGACCGCCTCTCCGGCGAGCTGATGGACGCGGCCAACAACCGCGGCACCGCCGTCAAGAAGCGTGAAGACACCCACAAGATGGCAGAAGCCAACCGCGCTTTCGCGCACTACCGCTGGTAAAGCGCGAACGAGACTGAAGAGGCACCTCCCATGGCCCGCGAATATAAAATCGAAGACTACCGCAATTTCGGTATCATGGCGCATATCGACGCCGGCAAGACGACGACCACCGAGCGCGTCCTCTATTACACGGGCAAGTCGCACAAGATCGGGGAAGTCCACGACGGCGCTGCCACCATGGATTGGATGGAGCAGGAGCAGGAGCGCGGCATTACCATCACGTCCGCCGCGACCACGACCTTCTGGAAGGGTCGCGACGGCAAGATGCACCGCTTCAACATCATCGACACCCCCGGCCACGTCGACTTCACCATTGAGGTCGAGCGTTCGCTGCGCGTGCTTGACGGCGCCATCGCGCTGCTCGACGCCAATGCCGGTGTCGAGCCGCAGACGGAAACCGTCTGGCGTCAGGCTGACAAGTACCGCGTGCCGCGCATGATCTTCTGCAACAAGATGGACAAGATCGGCGCCGACTTTTACCGCTCGGTCGAGATGATCGGTTCGCGCCTAGGTGCGCATGCCGTCGTCATGCAGCTGCCGATCGGCGCCGAGACCGAGTTCAAGGGTGTCGTCGACCTCGTCGAGATGAACGCGCTGGTCTGGCGCGACGAGACGCTGGGCGCTGCCTGGGACATCGTCGAGATCCCTGCCGACCTCAAGGCTCGTGCCGAAGAATACCGCGAGAAGATGATCGAGGCCGCCGTCGAAATGGACGAAACGGCGCTCGAGAATTACCTCGAAGGCAAGATGCCGAGCAACGACGAGATCCGTGCGCTCATCCGCAAGGGCACGATCGCGGTGAAGTTCTATCCGATGTTCTGCGGCTCGGCCTTCAAGAACAAGGGCGTGCAGCCGCTGCTCGACGCCGTCGTGGAATATCTGCCGTCGCCGGCCGATGTCCCGGCCATCAAGGGCGTCGACGCCAAGACCGACGCCGAGATCGAGCGTCATGCCGACGACAGCGAGCCGCTGTCGATGCTCGCCTTCAAGATCATGAACGACCCGTTCGTCGGTTCGCTCACCTTTGCCCGCATCTATTCGGGCAAGCTCACCAAGGGCATCTCGGTCGACAACACCGTGAAGGGCAAGAAAGAGCGCATCGGCCGCATGCTGCAGATGCATGCGAATTCGCGCGCCGACGTCGAAGAGGCGTTTGCCGGCGACATCGTCGCCCTCGCTGGTCTCAAGGACACCACCACCGGCGACACGCTCAGTGATCCGCTGCATCCGGTCATCCTCGAGCGCATGGAATTCCCCGATCCGGTCATCCAGATCGCCATCGAGCCGAAGACCAAGAACGACCAGGAAAAGATGGGTCTCGCCCTTCACCGCCTGGCCGCCGAGGATCCGTCCTTCCGCGTCAAGACCGACGAGGAATCGGGCCAGACGATCATTTCCGGCATGGGCGAGCTTCACCTCGACATCATCGTCGACCGCATGCGCCGCGAGTTCAAGGTCGAGGCCAATGTCGGCGCGCCGCAGGTGGCCTACCGCGAGACGATCACCCGCAAGCACGAGCAGGACTACACGCACAAGAAGCAGACCGGCGGTACCGGCCAGTTCGCCCGCGTCAAGATACTGTTCGAGCCGAATCCGGAAAGCAGCGAATTCGAGTTCGAAACCAAGATCGTCGGCGGCGCTGTGCCGAAGGAATACATCCCCGGTGTCGAAAAGGGCATCAACAGCGTCATGACCTCGGGCCCGTTCGCCGGCTTCCCGATGATCGGCGTCAAGGCGACGCTGATCGATGGCGCCTACCACGACGTGGACTCGTCGGTTCTGGCCTTCGAAATCGCCGGCCGCGCCTGCTTCCGTGAAGCAGCGCCCAAGCTTGGCGTGCAGTTGCTCGAGCCGATCATGAAGGTCGAAGTGGTGACGCCGGAAGATTACGTCGGCAGCGTTATCGGCGACCTGAACGGCCGTCGCGGCCAGATCCAGGGCCAGGAAGCCCGTGGCGTGGCTGTGGTCATCAACGCGATGGTGCCGCTCGCCAACATGTTCAAATACGTGGACAACCTTCGCTCGATGAGCCAGGGCCGCGCGGCCTACACGATGCAGTTCGACCACTACGAGCCGGTCCCGACCGCGGTCGCCCAGGAAGTCCAGAAGAAATACGCGTAACTCGAAACGAGTTGCATCAGTAACTTAATTCAAGGCCCGCACGGGCTGGCAGGAATGGAGAGATCACATGGCAAAAGGTAAATTCGAGCGCACTAAGCCTCATGTGAACATTGGCACGATTGGTCACGTCGACCATGGCAAGACGTCGCTGACGGCGGCGATCACCAAGT
>NZ_JAMYPT010000029.1:0-45946 GCF_040320505.1 Mesorhizobium sp. M0678
TATCATCGCGTCTCCCCATCGAAAGCTTGACCCCAGCACTCCGGTGCTCAGGTTCTCCTGGCCGCCGGATACGCACGTCTGCGGTCTTCACCGGATGGGTACGGTATGACCAGAGCGCATGTTCTTGTGCTGCGAGTTTGATGTGGCTTGGCGTGCCCTACCCGAGGGGTAGGTCACGCCCAGGCCCACGGGATCACACACCAACCCCAGCTAACCTGGTTTGAACGGAGCAAGCCTCCGACGCCGCCCTAATCAACAACGCTGCAACAGATCCTTCAAATCAATTTACAAGATTTTTACAACCGTCAGTCGTTGACAATGGTACGGCGCCGCGAGTCTGAGGTCCGGCACGGCCATAAAAGTGACGCCGGTACCCTCGGACCGCCGCCAGCACGCAACATCGGGATTAACAGCAATGGTAAGAAGAAGAGCGCTCATATTGGTCGAAGGCCATAGGGGAACTGGTCAGCTATACGTCCAAGCGGCTCAGTGTCTTGGTCTTCATCCAATTACTCTGACGGCTGATCCACCTCGGTACGACTATCTTTCGGCGGAAAACGTTGAGGCAATCCGTGTCGACACTGGCAATCTCGAAGCGTTGGTCCGCGAATGTTCGCGGCTGCGTGCTACCCACGACATTGCTGGCATTACTGGCTTTGCCGGGGACCATGAATCGATCTATGCGACAGTTGGCAAGCTTTGCCGGCATTCGATCTACCGGGACCGAACCCTGAATCGATTGAACGAAGCTGCGACAAATTCAAGCAACGCCAACTCCTCGCGCAGGCCGGCGTTCCAATACCGGCCTATCGGTTGGCAACGAATGCGGCGGAGGTAGAAAGCTCGGCTGCAGAGATCGGCCTGCCCGTGATTCTTAAGCCGGCAGTAGGCAGCGGCAGCATCGGTGTCCGATTGTGCCGCAGCCTCGAAGACGTAGCCGAACATACGACCTATCTATTGGGCGGAAAGCACATATGGCGGTCTACACCGAAAATACTCGTCGAAGAATTCGCACAGGGCCCGTTCTATAGCATTAATGTTATGGGGAATGAGGTCGTTGCGATTTGCGCCAATGACTTTGGTCCCCTCCCCCATTTCGTCATTCGTGAGGTGACCTATCCGGCCCTGCTGACTGATCAGGAGCGTGAGCGCATCGCCGATGTTTCGCTGAGCTGTTTGCGGACTCTCGGCCTTGGCTGGGGGCCAACTAACATTGAACTCCGGTGCACGAAACGCGGTCCAGTTGTCATTGAAATCAATCCGCGTCTTAGTGGCGCGCCCGACCCTCAACTGGTCCAGTTAGCTTACGGTGTCGACCTCGTAACCGAGCACATCAAGCTTGTCATTGGCGAGGAATGGGATCTGCGCAAAAAGCATTCGCATACTGCGGCCGCGCGATTCCTGCTTCCTGATCAAGATGGCACCCTCGACTGGATTGGTGGCGACACTCAGGCAGCTGCTATATCAGGTGTGGCCGAGGTGAAATTGAATGTTGAACCCAAGACACCGATCGTCAGGAAGGGGGATTTCCGAGACTGGATTGGACATGTCATTGCCACTTCGCCCAGCCGTGCTGAAACCGAGGGCGCCCTTCAGCGAGCGGTCGACTTGATCGATTGGTCGATCACCCCTTTCCGGCGACAATAGGAGGTGATCGAGAGCACGATGTTTGTGGGGCGTTCGGGCGGCCCACCAGTTCTGTTCCGATCAGGCATTGACGGCTTAAGATCCTTGAAACGCAGCAGGCCGTCTACGTCAATGTCACATCAAGTTTGACGAGGCAAATGCAGCTTTGGCCACACCTGCCCTATCTCCCGCGGAACTTCTCCGCGACCCGTGGCGAGGCCGTCGGCCCAATTTGGGCCCAATTTGATTGCCGCCCACCGCCGCCGCAGGACGAACATGCGCTTGACAAGACAACCCCGGCCCGTTCAACTTGAGGCATTCACCAGGGGAGTCCCGGCAAGGGGCTGAGATACTGCTGGCTTTCGCGGCGCAGTGACCCGTTGAACCTGATCCAGTTCATACTGGCGTAGGGACGGTGCAAGCGCTTTGCGGGAGTTCACGCCCGAGGTCCTGTTTCGGCAGGTCGACAGAAGCGTCTTTTCATCCTTCCGGCACAGAACTGGGTCTCCAATGCATGAGCAAAGGAGCCTCAAGATGAATGCCCTCACCCCAGCCGTCTCAACGGGACCGCTGCCTGCTTCGCGTAAGATCCACAAGCCCGGTGCCATCCACCCGCAGATCAGGGTGCCGATGCGCGAAATCTCCGTCCATCCGACAGCCGGCGAACCGCCCGTCACCGTCTACGACCCGTCGGGCTCCTATACCGATCCGGCTGTCGAAACCAGCATCCAAAAAGGCCTGGCCCGGCTTCGCCACGAATGGATCTTGGCGCGCGGCGATGTCGAGGAGACGGCCGCCACGTCCGGCCGGAGGACAACGGATTCGCGACGGGCGAACGCCTGACGCCAGAATTTCCCATCCGCCACCGACCGCTCAGAGCCAAAGCAGGCAAGGCGGTGACGCAGCTTGCCTATGCACGCGCCGGCATCATCACACCCGAAATGGAGTTCGTCGCCATCCGCGAGAACCTTGGTCGCGAGATCCTGCACGGCAAGCTTGAGCGCGACGGCGAGGCTTTCGGCGCGATGCTGCCCGATTTCGTCACGCCCGAATTCGTCCGCCACGAGGTGGCGCGCGGACGCGCGATCATTCCCGCCAACATTAATCATCCCGAGAGCGAACCGATGATTATCGGTCGCAATTTCCTGGTCAAGATCAACGCCAATATCGGTAACTCCGCCGTCACATCGTCGATGGCTGAAGAGGTCGAAAAGATGGTCTGGGCGATCCGCTGGGGCGCCGATACGGTGATGGACCTGTCGACCGGCCGCAACATCCACAACATCCGCGACTGGATCGTCCGCAACTCGCCGGTGCCGATCGGCACTGTGCCGCTCTACCAGGCGCTCGAGAAGGTTGGCGGCATTGCCCAGGATCTGACCTGGGAGGTGTACCGCGACACGCTGATCGAACAGGCCGAACAGGGCGTTGACTATTTCACCATCCATGCCGGCGTGCGGCTGCATTACATCCCACTGACCGTTGACCGGGTCACGGGTATCGTCTCGCGCGGCGGCTCGATCATGGCAAAATGGTGCCTGCACCATCACCGGGAAAGCTTCCTCTACGAGCACTTCGCGGAGATCTGCGACATCTGCCGCGCCTATGACGTCTCCTTCTCGCTCGGCGACGGCCTTCGTCCCGGCTCGATCGCCGATGCCAACGATGCGGCGCAGTTCGCCGAGCTGGAAACGCTTGGCGAGCTGACGAAGATCGCCTGGGCGAAGGATTGCCAGGTGATGATCGAGGGGCCTGGCCACGTGCCGATGCACAAGATCAAGCAGAACATGGACAAGCAACTCGCCGTTTGCGGCGAGGCGCCGTTCTATACGCTTGGCCCGCTGACGACCGACATCGCGCCGGGCTATGACCACATCACCTCCGGCATCGGCGCGGCGATGATCGGTTGGTTCGGCACCGCCATGCTCTGCTACGTCACGCCCAAGGAGCATCTCGGCCTTCCCGATCGCAACGATGTCAAGATTGGCGTGATCACCTACAAGATCGCCGCCCATGCCGCCGACCTGGCGAAGGGTCATCCGGCGGCGAAAGTCAGGGATGATGCCCTTTCCCGCGCGCGCTTCGAGTTCCGCTGGGAGGACCAGTTCAACCTGTCGCTCGACCCCGAAACCGCACGGTCCTTCCACGACCAGACCTTGCCCAAGGAGGCGCACAAGCTGGCGCATTTCTGCTCGATGTGCGGACCGAAATTCTGCTCGATGCGAATTTCCCACGACATCCGCGCCGAAGCGCAGAAGGAGGGCATGGCGGCGATGGCGGCGAAATACCGCGAGGGCGGCGATCTCTACGTGCCGGCGGACGAGACCGGCGCACCGCTTTCGCCACAGGCGCATGAGCCATCATGAAGGTGCTGGTCAAAGGGGCCGGCGTTGCCGGCCTCACCGCGGCCTTCGAGCTCGCCGCACGCGGCGCGGCGGTTTCCGTTGCCGAGACAAGGCCTGGCCTTGGGGGCAATGCGTCGTGGTTCGCCGGTGGCATGTTGGCGCCATGGTGCGAGCGTGAAAGCGCCGAGCAGCCGGTGCTGGATCTCGGATGCGACGCCGCCGACTGGTGGGACGCCGCAACGCCCGGCTTGGTAACACGACGGGGAACGCTGGTCGTGGCCGCGCCGCGCGATGCGGGCGAGCTCGACCGGTTCGCCAGCCGCACGTCGGGCTATCGGCGCGTCGAGGAAGATGAAATTGCCTTGCTGGAGCCCGACTTAGCCGGCCGCTTCCGCCGCGGACTGCTCTTTCCCGATGAGGGCCATCTCGATCCGCGCCAGGCGATGGCAGCGCTTCATGACAAGCTCGCGGCCATGGGTGTCGAATTCCACTTCGGCGCCGACGCCCAGCATGTTTTTGGTTTCGATCGTCAGATCGATTGCACGGGAATGGCAGCCGCCGATGACAGGTTGCGCGGCGTTCGCGGCGAAATGCTCATCCTGCGCACCCCTGATACCTCGCTGTCGCGCCCGGTCAGGCTGCTGCATCCGCGCTTTCCACTCTATGCAGTGCCGCGCACCGACCACCGTTTCATGGTTGGTGCGACGATGATTGAAAGCCAGTCCGCCGGACCGGTTACGGCGCGCTCCATGTTGGAGCTGCTGGGTACCGCCTATGCCCTCCATCCGGCCTTTGGCGAGGCCGAGATCGTTGAAACCGGTGTTGGCGTCCGTCCAGCCTTTCCCGACAATTTGCCGCGCGCCGAAACGAACGGTGAGATCATCGCGATCAACGGGCTCTATCGTCACGGTTTTCTCCTAGCTCCCGCCATGGCGCGCCAGGCTGCCGACCTGGTTTTCAATCAAGACGGAACCAAGGAGCTTGCTCATGAAACTGATGGTCAACGGCAAAGTGCATGAGGTTGCCGCCACCACGCTGGCCGAGCTGCTTGCCGCGCTTGACTATGAGGGCGATTGGCTCGCGACCGCCGTCAACAACGACCTCGTGCACAAAGCCAGCCGGGCGGAATTCCAATTGAACGACGGCGACCGGATCGAAATCCTCTCGCCGATGCAGGGAGGCTAACATGTTCGAACTTCTCGGGACGACGCTTCCCTCCCGCCTGCTTCTCGGCACGGCTCAATATCCTTCGCCGGCTATCCTTTCCGATGCGGTCAAGGCGTCGGGCACGTCGGTGCTGACCGTCTCCTTGCGCCGTGAAATGGCAGGCGGCAGGGCCGGCGAAAAATTCTGGTCGTTGATCCGCTCGCTCGGCGTCAGAATCCTGCCCAACACTGCTGGCTGCCACTCCGTCAAGGAAGCGGTCACGACCGCGAAGATGGCGCGCGAAGTCTTCGGTACGAGCTGGGTCAAGCTCGAAGTGATCGGCAACCACGACACCCTGCAGCCGGATGTGTTCGGTCTGGTCGAAGCCGCCCGCATCCTGTGCGAGGACGGTTTTGCTGTATTCCCCTATACTACCGACGATCTTGTCGTTGCCGAGCGGCTGCTGGACGCGGGCTGCAAGGTCTTGATGCCGTGGTGCGCGCCGATCGGTTCCGCCCTCGGACCCATCAACATCACTGCGCTGCGCTCGATGCGCGGGCATTTCCCGGGCGTTCCGCTGATTGTGGATGCGGGGCTCGGACGGCCGTCGCACGCGGCGACTGTCATGGAACTCGGCTTTGACGCCGTGCTCCTGAACACGGCGGTCGCCAGGGCGGCCGATCCGGTCGGCATGGCGCGCGCGTTCGGCAAGGCGGTCGAGGCCGGTCGTGAAGCTTTCAGCTCCGGGCTGCTCGAACCGCGCGACGTCGCAATGCCATCGACACCGACCATCGGCAGGGCAGTATTTTCATGAAGCTCGATCCCTTCTACCTGATCGTCGACAGCGCTGCCTGGATCGAACGGCTGGTGCCGCTCGGCGTCAAGCTGGTGCAGCTGCGCATCAAGGATAGGGACGAGGCCACGCTGCGGACGGAAATCCGCCGCGCGAACGGCGTCTGCGCGGTCCATGGTTGCCAACTGATCGTCAACGACTATTGGCGCACGGCAATCGAGGAAGGCTGCGACTTCGTCCATCTCGGCCAAGAGGATTTGGCTGCGGCCGACCTGCTGGCGATCAAGTACGCCGGATTGAAGCTCGGGCTTTCCACGCACGATCATCTAGAACTGGAAACGGCCATCGCTGCCGAGCCCGACTATATCGCGCTCGGCCCCATCTATCCCACCATCCTGAAGCAGATGAAGTGGGCGCCGCAAGGGCTCGAGCAGATCAGCGAGTGGAAGCATCGGGTGGCGCCGATCCCATTGGTCGCCATAGGCGGCCTCACCCCTGACCGGCTCGACGGTGTCTTCGCGGCTGGTGCGGACAGCGCGGCAGTGGTGACCGACATCACGTTGAATGCCGATCCCGAAGCGCGCACGCGAGAATGGATCGAAAAGACAAAGCCATGGCGCTGAGGCGAGAACCGCATGTGCTCGTGGTCGGCGGATCAGACTCCAGCGGTGGGGCTGGAATTGCACGCGATATCGAGACGATCTCTTCCATTGGCGTGCGCACCTGCCTGGCCGTCACAGCGCTAACGGTGCAGACGCACCATGCGGTCATGGAAATCCACTCTATGCAACCCGGTCTGGTGGCCGGTCAGATGCGTGCGGGGTTGCAGGCCAACAAAGTGGCGGCCATCAAGATCGGGATGCTCGCCACGGTGGAGATCGTCATTGCGGTTGCCGGAGTGCTGCGCGAAAATCCGCAGGTGCCGGCAGTGCTCGACCCGGTGCTGGCGTCGACGTCAGGCCGGGCGCTCCTGGAAGCCGGCGCCATCGCCGCCCTGAAATGCGATCTGATGCCATTTTGCCGTCTGGTCACCCCCAATCTCTTCGAGCCGGCACTCCTTGTTGGCTCGGAGCGGGCAGTGGATGAGGACGGCGTAGTGTGGCAAGGCCAAGAATTGCTGGCAGCCGGCGCGCGGGCTCTGCTGATCAAGGGCGGCCATGCATCGGGACCGCAATCAACCGATATTCTGTTGCGCCCCGATCACGAACCAGTCCGCTTTGACACGCCGCGTCTTGCCGCATCGATGCGCGGGACGGGCTGCATGCTGGCCAGCTCGATTGCGGCACATCTGGCGAAGGCGCAATCAATCGAGTACGCCGTGCGCCAGGGCAAGCTCTTTGTGTTAGAAAAGCTTCGGAAAACCCCAGCCGAATAGCCGTAGAGCCGGCTCAAGCGTTCAGCGGCTGACGCTGAAATGGAAGCCGTAGCCCTCCTGCCCTTTTTTCACAGGGCGTGACGGGATGAGGCCGCTTTGCAGATCGGAATTCAGCGGCGCCGAGACAAGCTGCCCTGCCAGGCCGGGAAAGTAACGGGACTCTTCCTGCGGCGAAGCGCACTGCCAGTCAGGCATGGGGATGCACTTGTGCCTCCTGGCGAGTGTGAGGCCGGCATTTCAGCGCGGCGGGGGCCGCCGGATCTGGCCCCGCAGTGCTGGAGCAAAGCAAAGGCCGGTTTGAGACGATTCCGGGGATTTCTACGAGGCTGCTCGCGACGCCGGCGTTGAGTTCTACCAGCTCCTGAGCGGCATACGCGACCAAACCCGGTTGAGTGTCACCGCAGGGATGTTCCACGAGTGGGACAAACAGCTGCGGGACTGGCTGGTCCGCGAATTACGACACTGGCATCGAGGGGATACGGCAGCTGCGAAGGTCTGGTCAGCGGATTTCGCCAAGATTGCAGACCTCCTGGAAAGTTTCGGCTGGAAAGTCCGAAGCACGGACTACTTCAAGACGCTCGATGCGTGCCGGTTGGTGGTCAACGTCTACAAGCACGGCGCCGGAAAATCGCTGGATGACCTGAAGAAAACCTGCTCCGAGTATCTAGACGATCCGCTCAAAGGCACTCGGCCGCCGTGGTCAGAGAAACTGCTGAACCACACGCACCTCAAGGTGAGCGATGACCAGTTCCAGACGTTCTCAGACGCGATTGTCGCGTTCTGGCGCGACGTCCCGGCAATGCCGTAGGTGGCAGCAACAGGTTCCTGATTGGTTTGAAAAGGCCATTCTCAGTGATCGCGCCCAACGATAAGCACGCCAAGGTTTTACCCTCGCATATATCTTCGCTCCCGCTCCCGGCCATAAATTCTGCCACATATCTGCATTGCCGGGAAAGGTGCCATGCGTAACGCATTGGTCGATGGGCGAAGATTCCGCCCGCAAGCGGGTTTCGGGGGCTCTTGCCCGCATTGCGGTACAGACATGATCCCGCGCGCGGCAGCGTCTGGGTTTGGCATTAGGCCAATAAACGAACACGTCGTTGGGTCAGCAGACAGCTATCTGTTCGGCCGGTCAGACCGCCAAATTCGGTTCATTCAGAATTGGATGGGTACCGACCAAAATGAATCCCTAATCGACCGACTTCACAGAAAACGAAGCGATCTCCGGCCCTGACGAGCGAGTTTCGGCGTTGTCCGGGTGCTCCTGGATGAAAGATCGGGCTTCGCGCCTCATTTGGACAACGCCGCCAGGTAACCGTTTCCCTGAAACCTGCCCTTCATTCAGATTTGCAACATCAACGACTACCGGCTTCCTAGACCTACTTGGAGCCAATCGGAGGACAGCCGTGTCGGCGCCAGCCCGACCGCAAATTGCGGCCGACCCCATGGCAAACGTTGATTAGCCAATGAACTTGATCCACAGGCGCTTGAACCATGCGACGATGGCCCTGAGCCCCTTCGGCTGGGCGCCGCGCTTGAGCAGACGGTCATGGACGCGGCCCGCTTCGATCTGCGCGCGAGACATCTTGCCGGCCCATTGGATGCGGCCGCTTTTAATGATGTAGTGCGAGCCACAAGGGAAGTCGTGATTGCCGATCGACGGCCATATCGAGGCTCCCTCGTCTTCCATAATGAGGTCATATTCAGTCGGAACGAGCGGTGTTGAAACCTCCTCGCCGCACCCACACGCGCAATTATGCAGCGCGACGTGGCATTCGCGCGACACGTAAAGGACACCGTCTTCCAGTTGTTCCGGAATGTCTTCGACGAAGACCGTTGTAAGACAATCCACCCGAGCCATCATGTCACCCGGTTTGTGATATTGTTGCCCTCGATCATGTATGTCGCGTTCCTTTCGTTGCGCTCATCACGATAGAAGGTCAGCCAGCGTTTCCAGCGCATGACCGCCATAATCGCGTTCAAAGAATTGAGTTCGGCGATCTGGATTTCGGTTCCGTACACATCGGCCTCTTCGTCGTCGTCACCGAACGACAGATGGGTAGCCACTTCCGCCCACGGCATGCCAGGGGCAATAAACGTTGCCCTTGCGCAACCGTCGAGCGTGTTGTCGTCCAGCCCTATACCTATGCCAGTGTCGACGAATGCAATGCCCAGGCGAACCAGCCCTTCGGCAATCACGCGCCGCGACGATCCCTTATCAACGCAGACAAATACGAAGTCATAGGCTGAAAATTCGTCAATGTTGTCAGCCGTCACTCGAGTGGTGTGCGGCTTCACGCCCTTGTGCATGCGCGCGTAGAGCGCAGCGTAATAATCTACCTTGCGGGGGAAATTCTTCGCTAGCACCAGTTCGGGAGCACCAGGCGAACGGAAAAGATTGTGGTTGAGAAGCTGGTCGTCATCGTAGATGTGGATCTCGGCAACACGGGTCTTGGCGGCGAGGTCGAGCAGATAGGCACCGGTTCCGCCGAGGCCGATGATCGCGATGCTGCCCCTGAGTTTGCGGTTGGCGGCGAGGATTCCGTAGCGGACTGACGCAGAATCGGGAATCGCGAAGGGACTATCGTCCTCCGCACTGGCCAACGTGACGCCTGTACGCGCGTTGGCGGTCTTGTCGTGAGACCGCGCAGCAGCACCGAGGTGAGACTCATAGGTGACAACCTTGTCGTAAATGTTGGCATACTGGCCGGTGCCTTCTGGCTTCGACGAGAAATAATGGTGGACCTTGATGTCCGACCCCACAGTCGCTTCCTGACTATTATGGATGATATTTGTCATTGGCGTGCCATCGCGATGGCAAGGCGTCTCGCCGGCGAACCACATGGTGTGGTCCGTCAGTGGAGTCGAGGTCAGGCCTTCCGTATCCAGCGACAGAGTGCAGACAAGTGTGCCTCGACCAAGCGACATGTCCCGCTTCACATAGGGCACGCTGTGAACGAGGAGGACGAGGTCGCGCATCTCAAGCTCAAACCCCTCGTCCAGCAGTTGCTTCAGATGTGGATCACGACTTATCAGATCGGCGGACATTGAAGACCATCCCATTCTTGACTTCGATCTTTTCGCCCTCCACCAGATCACCTTCCGCGCCGTGTACACCTTTCAGGTAAGTTATCGTGTACTTGAATTTCTCGAAGTCGGCGTCAGGGTAGGCGAGAAGTGCAACCTCACGATAGCTGAGCTTTTTCTTGGGCACCGTACGCGGTCGCCCGTTGACTTTGATGACCACCGTCTTCGCTTCGCGGCTGCGGATGCGCTCGACTCCCTGTCCGCCCAGAGTCACCTCGCCATCAGCGGGAATGACCGCGTCGCCGGCGCTGTCCAGGATTAGCTCGAGTTCCTCATCGATGCTGGCGTAACGGTAGATGTCAGCTGCGGAGAGTTTGGCCGCCCCCCATTCCCAGCCGCGCTCGTTGACGGTGAGGGAGAAGGTCCGATCACCTTCGAATGAAAGGAACTCAGGCTGCGGCATCTGTCGCAGGTCGGTCGGCTCCTCAAGCCCGATCGAACGCGTCGACCCGTCCGCAATCTGGATGAGAATATAACCGCTAGCTGGATTGAGCCCGCCGATGGTGCGGACCTCGCGACCTGAGATTATGGCGTCATTGGTGGCGATCACGCGACCATCCAGCTTATATGTAAAGTTCGTTACGTCAGGCATTGAAGCCTCCTTGTTTCTCATTCTGCACAAATCATATATGGAGTTTTTAGCCAATGTCTAGCTATTAATTGGCTAATTAACGATTGTTTTTTGATTGACAGGTATGGACTTTATAGCTACATGGAGAGTGCTGGTTAGGGAGAAGCGCCTGTGAAGCGTACGATGACGCTTAATTTGTCGGACGCAGAAATGAGCGTCCTTGAAACCATGTGTGAAGAAAAAGGGTTGTCTAAAACCGCACTCGTTCGCCAAGCGCTGCGGCTCTACAAATCAGTCGATGATCGACTGGCGCGGGGCGAAAAGGTGTTCGTCGAAAGCGCGGATAAATCAGAAAAAGTAGAGCTTATGGTTCTATGAAAGGGCTGATCGATCGAGTCTTTCTCAAAAATCGTGCCACAGGCCTGTACGAAGATGCACACCTGTATCATGGCTTGGACAGCACGAATCTCGCGCATATCGAAGGACGCTGGCGACCTCTTTTTGAGTTGCGTCGGAGGGAGGCTAAGGCTTCCCTTCAGACGTTAGCAGAGGTCAATGCTGAAGACGCCCATTGGGAATGGGGCAAGAAGGCGCTGGTTGCGCTGAACGACCCCTTCCTGTTCGATTTCTTCGTGCTTGAATGTGGTGGCAGTACCCAAGCCATCATGATGACGCGCAAAGGCGGTCAGGATTGCTTCAGTCGCCACCCCGAGCATCAGCGAGCGCCGCTGATCTACGTGGAGTTTTTGGCGACGGCTCCATGGAACCGACCAAAGTTGGTTGCTGACCCGACTTACAAGGGCGCGGGCCGTGTGCTCATCGGTACGGCCGTCAGCTTGAGCCTAGAAGAGGAATTTGGTGGCCGAATTGGTCTGCATTCACTTCGTGGCGCAGAAGTTTTCTACCGGGATGCGATCGGAATGACGGATTTCGGAACGGATAGCGAAGGAGTACATAAAGGACTTAGATACTTCGAGCTTTCCAGCAGGGATGCTGCGACTTTCCTATCCGTGCAACACTAACAAGAGGAGTCGACCATGAAATTACATTTCACTGCCGATTGGCTGCGCAGCCATATCGAACATGATCCGGATGTCGATTGCGACGTGGGGCTCCCGCTCCGCGACGCAGCTCCGCTTGAGCGTCTTATGCAGGAGAAGTCTCGTCATCAAGCAACTGCGGGGCAGCCTAATTCGGCTGCCCCCGAACAGAAATCTGCTGTGTTGTTTAAGTTGGTGCATCAGCTTCGACGCAAGGACGGTTTAAGCATTGCGCAGTTGGCTGCCAAAATTCGTGTTGATGCGGCGGAATTGGAGCAGGTGGAGAAGGATCCCAACTATGTTCCAGGCCCGCGTACCGTTCATCAGCTAGCCGAGTTTATTGGGGTTTCAGCACGTGCTGTAGGACTGCTGACTGCGGCGGCGTCCGCGCAGAATGACAATCTCACCGAAGCGGTGCATCGTTTTGCTGCGAGTTCAGACGACCTATCGAAACTAAGCCAGGCTGAAAGGCGCGACCTCAACGATTTCGTTAAGGTACTGGCGTCAATCGATAAGAAGAATGGATGACCATGTCTGCGATTGAGCCGATAATCGGGAACTTTGAGCGCCGAGATATCCATGAGCACATATCACGTTTGCTACGTGATCTCGGCAATCCAGAGCCCCCATTAAGGCTCGAGCAGGTGCGCGCGCTGCAAAAGCTTGACCTTACCTATTATA
The DNA here is from genome assembly GCF_040320505.1 of Mesorhizobium sp. M0678. Taxonomy (NCBI): domain Bacteria; kingdom Pseudomonadati; phylum Pseudomonadota; class Alphaproteobacteria; order Hyphomicrobiales; family Phyllobacteriaceae; genus Mesorhizobium; species Mesorhizobium sp. M0678. The sequence continues at coordinate 12,665 of NZ_JAMYPT010000029.1, forward strand.
GCAAGGCGAACTTGAGCCTATTAGATGAGATCGCCCACAGGGCGCGAATGGCTGGGAACGAGATCACCAGCACGGCTAAGCGCATGGTCGATGTAGTCCAGCAATATGGCCTTCGTGGTATCCTAATGTTGAAGGAAGGCGACAAAAGAATCTTCATCGATGACGAGGTAGCCGAGCTAAAGCGACGCTTCCTCATCGCACATGAAATTACACATGACCTTCTACCCTGGCATCGCTCCCTGCTTCTGGGCGACAACGAGTCTACGCTGAACCCAACATTCCATCAGGCAATGGAAGCAGAAGCTAACTATGGCGGACGCCATCTCTTGTTTCTCGGAGGAAGGTTTCGACCGGAAGCGCTGGACTGCTCATTGGAATGGAAGAGTATCGAGCAGCTTCGCAAGCGCTATGGGAACACACTTACAACAACACTTTGGCAAATGGTTTGTGAACGCGACCCGGAGTTTCCTGCCTTCGGCGTTGTCAGTCGGCATCCGTATCACAGAGATATTTGCGAGAAGGCGGGGAATGACAATGTGGCATATTTTCCAAGATCGATAGCTTTAGCTGAGCACTTTCCCGGAATCACCACCACAGTTGCCTATTCCGCGATCTGCGATCACGCAACGAACCGCAAACGGGGTCCAGTAGGCGAAGGCGAAAGCATCTTTTATGATGCGAACGGCGAACCCCATGTATTCTGGTTGCACAGCTTCTCAAACACCTACGATCTGCTCACTTACTGCATCTACAAGAAGAAACACCAGCGCATTTTCCCTGTCGGCTATAGGGCAGCCTAGGCACAGGCAGACGGTTATCTCAACGGCAGCTTGCCCATATGTAAGCACACCACCGCTGTTTCGCTTGCGGCATATTTCTTGGCGGACGTCGCTTATTGTCGGCGCGACATTGGTATGACCTCGCCGAGCTGGCCGGACGGCCCCTCACCGCGGGTCGGCGCCACGAGCTTCAGCTTCACGACGCGAGCAGGCTCTTGCGAGAGCCAGCCCGGAGGAAGTGCAGCCAAGCTCTCAACATCATGAGCGAACAACGGCAGATCGTGCCGAAGCTCTTCCTTGGACAGCCCCCGTCATCCACCACGGTCCGAAATACATCAGCCAGTAACGTAGGTTGCTGCAGCGGCCAAACGTCATCGTAGGGCTCGGATCCTGAGTAGCCCTTGGCGCTGTAGCTACGATAAAGGCGGGTCGCTCCCTCGGCATCGACAATGCAGAGGCGTTGGAGACGCATGATCTGAGCCTTGATGGACACGCGCCAGCGAACCTTCAGACGCTCCAGCTCCCAAAGCGAGGCACTAGTGACCTCAGCCGAGAACTGACTCGCCGGCAGAAGCAACGCTGAAGCGAACCGATGAGCTTGGTCTTGGATCAGCTTGAAGTTCTCGACAAGCTCATCCTCGGACACTGCACGGTGCAGCAAGAGGTGGGCCAACTCGTGCGCGGCATCAAATTGTCTTCGCGCGAATGACTGCTTGTCGGTGGCTAGAAGTACGTGTGGGCGACGATCAGATCCCCACCTGCTTAGCCCATCCAACTGTGTGGTTTCCATTGGTTCGCTCGCCACGACGACGCCGATCTGCTCCAGCAGAGCAACTACGTTGGGGTCGGTCGCAATCCGATTCCCCAGTGCTCTCGCGCTGTTTGGGCAATGCCCTCCAGATCCTCATCCCCAGGCTTCGGTAGCCTAAGCCGTTGAGTAAATCTGGCAGGTCGACTTCAGGGAGAAACGCATAATGGCCGGCAACTGCCGTAATGTCTTCAAGCCAGCGGTTGACCGGATAATCCTTGGTCACAGCCACGCCCTGTACGGTGCGGCCCTCGTCCAGCAGCAACCGCAACGCCCCCAGTCGCCGCCCTCCGGCGACGACTTCGAACTTGGCTCCCTTCGGGGCCTTGCGGGTCAAAAGGTTATGGATGAGGCCATGGGCCTCGATGCTGGCGGCCAGTTCGGCCCTACCTGCGGGCGGGATAGTGATAACAGCGGTATTCATGGACTTGCTCGTGTTGATTTCAGGGATTGACCTGATGGGTTCAGGTCCCCTGAACCCCTGCCTCGCGGCGAGTAGCGGGGAGCGAGGGGGGGGCAAGTCCCGGGGGCGGAGTGGTCTCCCCGGTCTGCACCTAGCGAAGCGGAGGAAGATGGGGGAACCCGCCCGCGGCGGCTTGCTGGGGAGAGAGGGCCGCGCGCCTCTCTTCCCGCTACATAGGAGAGGTGCCGCTAGGCACATCCATGTCGGCGCAGCCGTGCCGCGAAGCGGCCCAAGAAAGAAGAGCGTACAAAACGGAAGCACCTAAATGCCCGCCAGCGGGACCAAGTCAGATCGGTGCAGGAGAAAGACCGTGGCCCTGAGACCGGCTCAACAGGGCGGCCGTAGGAGCATCAGCAACGCGCCGCCGTCAGGCGGGATGCGGAACGGACGGCCCCCGCCGAAGGGCGCCGTTCTCTTTGAGCTGCGACCCTGGTGAGCGCCTTCGTGCCTAAAGCTGTGCCGTCGGGCTAAGCTTCAGCTTCAGATCGTTCTGAAAAGCCGAACATGGTTCGTCGAGTAACCCTTGAGGGAAGGATCCTTGTCGGGTTCCCTGTTTTTCGACAAAATCGCCCTGCAGAATTTATATTGCGTGATTTGGCGGCATCGCACTGCTGGGTGTCCGCCTTATAGCAAGCGTGGACCAAAACGGCTCCCACGTAATCATGCTCGACGTTGTTGGAAGAAAGGTGGGTCTGAATGTCTTGGAGAATGGCAACTCCATGGGACATCCCATCTGCTCCGGAGTAGGTCATTGCGAGTTGACCGGGTCGTTCAAAGCCGCTTACCGAGCCGCTCCCTGCAACGTTCTCGTAGGTGCCAGACAAATCCGGGGCCGACGTGAATGTCACCTTGAAGGGGGTGCCCCAGGCCGACGGGGGTGACATCCGTAAAGTCGGGACCGTAGTACACCGAGAGATACCACTCGCCCTCTATAAGAGCGTTGGGGGCTTGCCCGAGCCCAAGGCGCTGCATGCTCTTGTCGATGACAGTCCGAACGACGTTGGACCTGCCCTGCTGGATGCCTTCGCCGAAGCCGGTCCAGATGAAGGCGCCTACGGCCAACACAGCCACACCCAGCAGGCCGAACGTCGCACCTGTTGACTTCGTTTCACGCCCGGGCTCGATTTCCGGCTGGTCCTGCATCCGCCCCTCGCAACGCTCGTCGGGAACAACTTGGGACCCGACTATGGGCCCCAAGGGATCGGTCAGCAGGCTTCCAGATGAACTTTCTTCTCATGTGCATTCCTCCTCGACTCAAGGGCACTTGCCGTGCGGAGCCGAACACACGCAGTATGGAGATGATAACCCGATTGCGGCTTTCAAGTGTCCTCGCATCCCCCGAGGGCGCCACCTGATCTCTCGGGCAACCTTGTTCGGCGCCGCAGTTATTGAGGCGGCCGGCTTGGAAGCAGTTCCTTATGGCCCTCATGCATAAACCAGAGCACCCGTTTGAGGTGACTGCGAAGGGCCTTACGGGCGCGGATTGGCTCTTTGACCGGATCGATACCCAGTACATCCAGCGCCATCTCCTCTTCGCTGGCACTGTCGGCGCAAGCGTCCATGAGCTTCAAATAGAGCTCGAAATGCTTGTCATCATATGCGGTTAGGCTTTCCGACCAGGGGACTTCCGTTGCAATGGTTGGATCAGGCGTTGGGCGCGATCTGCTTTTCATCCATGTCTCGCTTTGGCGATGAACCAGGCCCCCGTTCCAATTCAGAATATCTCCATCTAGCGCACTTTCAACCGTTCTCGGCCTTCTTCGGACAGTGCCCAATCGTTGCATATGGTCGTGGGTTCCAAATTGGCGCGCGGCTGCTCGCGACCAATACATCCTCAACTTGGCGAGGCGATGTAACGCCCGGCTGAACCAGAATGGCGCGGGTATTGAGCATCGCCGATTGGATCGAACCTCTTATTTTAGCTTCGCGATAATCTTGTCTGGCTGCTTGCAAGCGTCCATCATGCCGCCGTACATACGCTTAAGGATCTCGCCCATCACCGTACGAGCAGCAAACATTTCCAAAATCGATCTTGCAACTTGAGGCTTTGCGTTACTGCATAGCTGCATTGCACAAAATGTGTTTGCGCATTGCACAACTTTTAGCCATTAAGCTTACAGCTGATGCACGCGATGGTTTCCTCCCATTCCATGGTATCAGCTGTTCCCCTCTGAAGGTTTTGACTTTACACCTAAAGGGCCTCGGTTTTCCGATGCCCTTTTTTTGGCGGTCGCCACGTCGTTAATGGAACGCGGCTCGATCGCCGGTTCAGCCATCAGGCTTTGGAACCCGTTCTGCCCGGCCGACCCCTCCCGACAACAGTCTGACCTTCGCCAGCCTTCTACGGGCAAGCGTTCGCGCCAAAAGTTCAAAGCCGCGTCCGTAACATTCGACGATGAAAGCCAATGTCATCAGGTCGAGCAGAAACTCGTCGATCGCATGTGTGAGCGCATCAGACTTTTGTCCGAACTGAAGGAGCAGGGCGCGCGCGTCTTCGATCGCGGCCTGGCAATCGTGTGCATCTATCAGGGAACTGATCCTGTCAAAGATCTGCAAGCGTCCTCACTTTTCGGAAGCCACACTCAGCATCGAACGCCGCTGATGAGTGAGTTTCCAACAAAAGAACAGGGTAACGTTTCGCGAAAAATCGCTCGGCAGCGCGTCGAACGAGCATGATGCCTCAAATGACATGTGAATTCCGGCTCACCAACATGTCGTCGAAGGCGAGTGAGCCGGCCCATGTCTGCGTCCCGGCCGCCAGACCACTGGTCAGGAGAAACTGTGGCCACATCGTCGGAGACAAATGGGTCCATCTATTCTTCCAGCCGCCACGGTTCAGCCTAGATTACATGGGAAGCGACAATAACGGAAAGCAAAGGATCGCAAAATGAGTAGGGTGGCTGGATCAAACGAAGATTTGGCTGCACCAACGACCTTTGGGCCACTTCTGCAGCCCACCTTTCGCTCGATCTGGCTCGCCACGCAGGTTTCAAGCCTCGGCTGGTTGATGCAGACTGTCGCCATCAGCTGGCTGATGGCAACGATCTCGACTTCCGATCTGATGGTTGCGTTGGTTCAGGCTTCATCGAACCTGCCCGCCTTCGTCTTGTCTGTCTTCGCCGGGGCTCTCGCTGACAATTTCAGCCGGCGCCGGGTCATGTTCGCCGGTCGGTGCCTTATGGTGACTGCCTCCGCGATGCTGACCGCATCGGTGGCGCTGGGCTTTGTCAGTCCGTGGATGATCCTCGGCTTCAGCTTCTTGATCGCAAGCGGCGGTGCTCTCAATGATCCGGCCTGGCAAGCGTCGGTTGGCGATATTGTGGATCGACGAGATGTTCCCGCTGCCGTCACCCTGCTTTCTGTTGGATTCAATACCGTCCGGACTGTGGGCCCGGCGCTCGGCGGCATTGTAGTTGCCTCGTTTGGCCTTATGGCGGCATTCGCGGTGACCACGCTCACCTATTTCGTACCCTTGGCCACTATTTGGCGCTGCAAGTGGAAGGTTCGTTCTTCCCCTCTTCCACGCGAGTCGATGAGGACGGCGATCTATGACGGGCTGCGCTTCACGGCGATGTCATCGGAAATCAAGGCCGCGATCGCGCGCGGAACCCTCTTTGGCTTGGCGAGCATCGCCATACTCGCGCTGCTGCCGGTGGTTGTCCGCGATCAGCTGGGAGGAGGCCCGCTCGCCTATGGCGCGCTCATGGCCGGCTTCGGGACCGGAGCCGTCTTCGCTGGCCTCTCCAACAGCCTGTTCAGACGGAGCTTGTCGCAGGAGCGGCTGATGAGGCTCTCCTGCGTCGCCTGCGCGGCGTGCTCACTTTCCCTGGCACTGACAACTTCGATCGGGGTGGCGGCAATTGCACTCGCTTTGGGCGGCGCGGGCTGGGTCACCGCCTGGTCAGGGGTCGGTGTGAGCGTGCAGCTGGCAAGCCCGCGCTGGGTCGTGGGGCGCACCATCTCGATCTACTATGCTTTGATAGATGGTGGCATCGCGCTCGGCAGCTGGGTGTGGGGCACGGTGGCCGAAAACCATTCGCTGGCCCTGGCGCTGGAGGGTTCCGCTGCCTCCCTGATGTTCGTCGCTGCAGCCGGCGTTCTGTTTCCTCTTCGCGAGCGCCGCGACTCAGAGCCCGATCCTCTGGAGGAATTCGATGCCCCGGCTGTCGCTCTCAATCTGAAGCCGAGAAGCGGCCCGATCGTGGTCAAGGTCGAATATCTGATAGCCGAGAGAAATCTCGAGGCTTTCCTCGACCTCATGCGGCAGCGGCGTCATGTACACAGCCGGGTCGGTGCTCGGAATTGGACGCTCCAGCGGAACTTGCAGAAGCCTATGCATTGGACGGAAACGTTCCGCACGCCGACCTGGACGGACTACCTTCGCCTCAATCATCGTCTGACGGAAGTGGACAAGGAACTGGACGAGCGTGTCTTCCAGTTGCACGCGGGAGAGGAAGCGCCTCAGATGACGCTTTCCATCGAGCGACCGACAAGCTCGGCCCGCAAGCCCGAGCACTCAGCTTTTCGCCATCCCCGTCATTGAAGCCCGGCCGGCACAGAAAACGCGATTCTTGTCTATCGCGCTGAAACCGGTGCGGGAGACGGACAATCCACCAAAATTCGATGATGGGTGGCAGAGAAGAACCCCAGGCTGAGAGTGCGACCGATCGGTCCCCACGGTGAAGCGGAGCCTGGGGCTACAGCGGCACGCGACTATTGCCGCGTGTCACCTTTTGAATTTAAAGTCTTCCTCAGTCCGCCTCGCTGATTCGGGCCAACGTTATCTTGAGGTTGGCATTTTGTCCCGCCAGCTCGCTGAGACGATCACGTTCGGCGGCGACCACATCCGGACTGGCGTTGGCAACGATGCACCCGCGCGGAGCGTGCTGTTGCTGGAAGCAGGAAGGCATGATCGGCCAAAGCCGGGAGAGGTGCTGCCGGCAGTAGCGAATGGGCTGCTGCGTCAGCTTGGTGTCTGGACGCCGTTCGCCGAGGCCGGCTTCGTTGAAAATCGTGCGCTTGTTTCGGTGTGGGCCAATGAAGTTCCCAGCGAGCGGCACGGCATGTTTTCCGCTCAAGGTGCCGGCTGGCAGCTCGACCGGACGCGATTCGACCGGCTGATGGTGCAGGCGGCCAAGGCGGCAGGTGTGGACACGCGGTTTGGCTCGGCCGTGGGTTCGGCAGTGCGCGACGATCAAGGCTGGCTGCTCAAGCTGGCCGATGAAGCTATCGTTGCCCGCGCCGTGGTTTTGGGCGACCGGTCGCAGTTGGAGGCTGGCGCGATGTTTCGGCGCCAAGCTCACCATGCACGGACATCTTGCCGCCTACACACGCTTTTTCGACCGCGCACCGGGCGATTGCAGCATGGTCGTCGAGGCGCGTCCCGAAGGCTGGTGGTACAGCGCCGACTTGCGCGTGCCTCACCGATCCGGATCTGGGCAGCGAACTGCGCAAAGCCGGACATTGGTACCGCGCTTTAGCCGCAACGCAGTCCATCGCGCCGCTCGTGCCGCCCAACGCAATCGAGACCGCCAGCATGATCAAGGCGGCGGGAACCGCAACGATCGATCCCGCCGCCGGTGACCGCTGGGTCGCGGCGGGCGACTGCCTGTTCTGTGCCGATCCACTGTCATCACGCGGGATCGTGCATGCACTCCGCTCAGGGATCCTGGCGGCCTACGCGGCATCGGACATGCTGGACGGGCGTGGCGATTCGCCTGCGCCCGCTATGCAAAATCGCCACACGCGGCTTTGCCGATTAGCTCCCGGCGCTGGCTGCCCACTATGCAGCCGCCGCGCGATGGGACACGCCTTTCTCGCAGTGGCGGCGCAGCCATGTCTTCCACGCGTCTAGCATCGAAGGAGGGAGGTCAGAGGTGGTCTCGGGACGGGGTGCTCGGCACTTATGAACCGACCGAGCGCCAGCGAGTGGTCGTCGGCGGGCTCGATGGCGGCATTAGGTCAGGGAACTCGGCCTCCATGATCATCTCCGATTTAATTCAAATTTGTCTGTATATATTGACGATTGCACTACCTTCACCTCGTAGACGGCAATGCGGGCGGGTAGAGAGGGTTCTATGATATGACAAGCGATTTTTCCGCCGCCCGAGTGCATTTAGATCGAGCGTATGACTACCTTTGTGGGGATGACCCGATGAGTCAAAGGGGCCGCGAAGCCTTGGACCTGCTAATTGAGGCGGTTGCCGTCGAAGAGTTCAAGCAGCCACGCCAAAGCGCTGAGGTGCTAAGGTTTCCGATCGGGCGCCGCTGCTGAGGTAATCTCCACGGCCGCCATGTAGCCTCGCGGGTGAGGCGCTCACGGCAGGGACTCGCCGCCCCGTGAGGGCCGGGAACGAACGCATTGGCAAACGGAAAGCCCACTTGCCAGACCAGCGCCCGGCCGGCGTGGCAAGTAGGCCGGCGGTTCCAAGCGGAGACATTGATGCCGGACTATGTCGTGCTTTGCATCGCATTAAGCTGCTGCGGGATATACATAACGCCATCCCTAAAAACATCGAATGCGGCAGCGACAGCGCGAATCCCAAAGCGATGCTCCCGCCGTACGCGGACAAAGCCGTTTTCGAAGTCCACTATCCCGTCCTTGGCCAGCATGGCCAAGCGCTCAGCCGAATCGCGAAGACGGATCGGATCAGATCCGTGGGCGACACAGATTGCCGGCACGTCAGCCTCGAAATCGCACATTAATCGCTCGATAATTGCGGCTCGCACGCGGTCGTCGTCTGTGAGGCGATGGCCCTTCGATGTAGCCAGTCGGCCAGCTGCGATGTGCTGGATGTAGGAATCCCGTGTAACTTCGTTTTGAACGTATCCCTGGCCGATGCGGCCGATAGCCGACGCGCCGAAACCGATCAGGGTTCTGCAGGTATCGGCCGAGTAGCCCAACGAGTTACGTCGCAGGCGACCTGTTTCCTGTGCCAGCGCGAGCTCGTCGTCCGGCAAGGCGAAATGGTCGAGCCCGATCTGTCGGTAGCCGGCGGCAATCAGCGTCACGGCGACAGCCGCATACTGTTCAGCGCGGGCAGCGCTGTCGGGAAGAAATTCCGCCTCGATGAGGCGCTGATTCTTTACTTGGGATGGGATGTGCGAGTAGCCGAACAAGGCAAGCCGGTCGGGGCGCATGGCGACCGCCGCCCTCACTGTTTCGACGCACGACTCCACCGTTTGACGCGGCAGGCCGTAGATGAGGTCGAAGTTGATGCGGCTTACTCTATGCCGGCGCAGCACTTCCACGGCAGCCGACGTCTGGGCCTCGCTCTGGATTCGGTTGATCGCTTTTTGAACAATGGGATCGAAGCTCTGTACGCCCAGGCTCGCGCGGTTCACGCCGGCCGCTCCCAAGCCTTCCGCCATCTCGGGCGTGAGCGTGCGTGGATCGATCTCGATGGCGACCGTAGCTGTTTTCGAGATGGCGAAGCGGCATCGCAGGAACTCCATCAGAGCGAGGAACTCGGCTGGTCCGATGAGAGACGGCGTTCCGCCGCCGAAATGTATGTCGCTCACGGGCAACGTCTTCGGCACTCGCTCCGAAACCAGACGGATCTCGTCACGCAGCGCCGCCAGATAGTTGAGGATGGGCGCATCACGGCGGGTGATGGTGGTTGGGAAGCCGCAATACCAGCAGGCTGATCGGCAGAACGGAACGTGCAGATAGAGTGACACCGGATCATCAGCCGGCAGGTTCCTGAGCCATTCCTCATAAGCCTCGGCGCCGACCGCCCCAGAGAACTCCGACACAGCCGGATAGATAGTGTACCAAGGCAGCCGGGCCTCTCGAAATTTCGTGGTCTGCAACGGTCACCGTCCCATGCTGATAACATCCAACCTTACCGCTGCGCTCGCCTGCGTCTTTGCGCTATGTCAGTCCGTTCCGCTTTGGGCTCGAAATTTTTTAGCAATGGGCGCCGTTCAGTCTTGGCTGGACAGCGATGGTCTGAGCGCACTCGATCAGCGACTGACGATGGTGTTCCCGCCGAAACCCTCACGCGCACCGTTTTGTTCGACGTCCCTTCCCTTCATCTGCGCGTGGGAGACTCTTCTGAGCGCAGATGCCGCATCCGATGAGACAATACGGTGTTGGGTCCAGACTTTGCACGCCAGCTAGCGCCGCCCATAATGATCTCTGCCGTCTCGATGAGCTCGTTGTGTGAATTGCTGGCAAGAAGCATTAGCTGTGCCGCGCCGCTTTCAGCACGAAAACCTGCTCGACGCGACCGTCAGGTCCGCCGCAATGCCAAGGCTGGCGCCTACCGACTCAGTGGTGCAAGGCTGCGGCGCGTGGTTATCGACCATCAGCTCGCCAAAGTGACGGCGTCGTACCGAGCGGTGGCCGCCGCATGATGCCTCAACGGCGGGGCTCAAGCAAACAATGCCGTCGCCATTAAGCCAAACTGTCCCGAAGCGAACAGACGAACCGTAGCCGAAACGTTTGCCGTTCGTGCTTGGGTGGATCCGCAAGGCAAAAGAACGGAAGCGCGAACCAAGGTCCGCCCGCATAGTTGAGCTTCAAGCCGCAGCTGGGTCGTCAGGGTGGCACGTCATTTGCAGTAGTACCCTTTGTGAGGCCCGCCGCGGAGGTGAAAAGGGTGATTGTACAAAAATGTTGTACGACCGCCTGGGAGTCATAACTACTTAATATATGTGACAACAAGTCTCAATCACATTCTAACTTCTCCTGAGCGTTAGCACGACAGGTGCAGCAACACTCCCAGAATTCAGCTTGATGCGCTATCAATCGTTTGCTTAGCAAAAATCATTTATCGGTCTCGATTCCTTTTACTATTTAGACGGAGATCAACAATGACCATTGGGAGCCTCCTCCTCGGCTCAACTGCGGCACTGATCGCCGTTTCCGACGCTCGCGCGGTGACCACCGTCGCCGAGCCTGACCCGACTGAGTACGTCAAGATCTGCGACGTCTACGGCTCGGGCTACGTCTACATTTCAGGCACCGAGGCCTGCCTGCGCATCGGCGGCTATGTTAGTTACGACGTCGGCTTGGGCCATGTCGGATTGTTTGACCACGCAAGAACCTCAGATGTGAGGACTGGTGAGGATCAGGGTACATGGCAAAACAATACGCGCTTCACACTGAAAGCTTGGACCGGCCAGGAGACCGAACTCGGCACGTTGAAGACCTACACCGAAACCCGCGTGGATTTCGGTAACCGCCACACGTCGGTTTCGGACAGTTCTCGGTCCTATGCCTTCAACGGAGACAGCATCTTGACTTTCGCCTGGATTCAGCTTGGTGGCCTCCGAGTTGGTAAGGACTGGTCGGCCTTCGACATGTTTATTGGCGGCGCGGGTGACGTACTCAACCAGACGCCGGTTCCGTACGGCGCTTTCGATACCAATGTGGTCCAGTACTACTTCGACGCCGGGAACGGCTTTTCGGCCGTGGTTTCGCTCGAAGAAGGCTCAGGCGTGGTCGGCACAATCGACAACTACGATCCGCACATAGTCGGCGGCTTGAAATACACACATGGCTGGGGAGCGATCACCGGCGTTGCTGGTTATGAAAGCAACTACGAATCGGTGGCCGCCAAGGTCCGTGTCGACATCAATGTCACCAACGAACTGTTGCTGTTCGGAATGTTCGGCTACGGTCCCAATGGCAAGCTCAACGACGACTCCATGAACGCGATCGACGCTCATGGTCGCGGCTTCTATAAGATTTGGGGCGGGAACTGGGCTTTCTGGGCTGGCGCCGCTTACGAGCTCAACGAGACAACTTCGTTCAACCTTCAGCTCTCCGGTGATCAGCTCAACAACCATGGTGTCGCTGCAAACGTCGCCTATGCGTTTCTTCCAGATTTCACAGTTACGGCGGAACTCGACTATGGCCGCTACGGCAACTTCGCCGTCGGCAAGGTGGACGCTTCCAACGTGACCTGGACCAACGCCAACAAGAAGAGCAGTGTCAGCGGAATCCTGCGTTTTGAACGCTCATTCTAATGGGATGAAAGGGTTGAGCTCCGAGATCCGGTTGAGCGGACCAATCCCGCAACACTCCAAGAGAACGTCGCATGAAGCTATACGAGATTGGAGCCTCGATCTCGGGGCCGGACGATGTTTCATATCAGATCTGGTCCGGATGATCGCGCAGGCGATATTCATCGCTCGATTATGTGTTTTGATCTGCAGCTCTTTCATTTCCTCATCCCTTCCGCCCGCTTGACGGACCCTGCCATCCAGCAGTACCCCGGCCAGGTTTTCCAAACTCGAAGGCCCAGTCGGGTCAGGACGTGTTCAACTTGTTGAGCGATTGTGGGGTGCGGCCCGACGCACTTGAAATCGCAAATGGATCGCCTCCGTTCAGCCATCCCCGCGGAAATTCGGGCGCGAGAAAACAAGCTCCAGAGCATAAGCGAGGCTGATCGAGGAACAGACGATTCTCAGGCGACGCTCCATCCGATCTTGCGCCTGGCCGAGACGATCGCCCGACGATCACCGCCGCGGCCCGAATGCGCTTGACAAGATAGCGCTCGCCCGTTCAACCTGAAGCATTCACCAGGGGAGTCCCGGCAAGGGGCTGAGATACTGCTGGCTTTCGCGGCGCAGTGACCCGTTGAACCTGATCCAGTTCATACTGGCGTAGGGACGGTGCAAGCGCTTTGCGGGAGTTTATGCCCGAGGTCCTGTTTCGGCAGGTCGACAGAAGCGTCTTTTCATCCTTCCGGCACAGAACTGGGTCTCCAATGCAACGAGCAAAGGAGCCTCAAGATGAATGCCCTCACCCCCGCCGTCTCGACGGGATCGCTGCCCGCCTCCCGCAAGATTCACAAGCCCGGCACCATCCACCCGCACATCAAAGTGCCGATGCGCGAAATCTCTGTTCACCCGACGGCGGGCGAACCGCCCGTCACCGTCTACGATCCGTCCGGCCCCTATACCGACCCGACTGTCGAAACCAGCATCGACAAGGGCCTCGCCCGACTTCGCCACGAATGGATTGCGGCGCGCGGCGATATCGAGGCCTATGACGGCCGCCCTGTCCGGCCGGAAGACAATGGATTCGTGGCGGGCGAGCGCCTGACGCCGGAATTTCCCGCGCGCCACCGGCCGCTCAGGGCCAAGGCAGGTAAGGCGGTGACCCAGCTTGCGTATGCGCGCGCCGGCATCATCACGCCCGAAATGGAGTTCGTCGCCATCCGCGAGAACCTCGGCCGCGAGATCCTGCACGGCAAGCTTGAGCGCGACGGCGAGGCTTTCGGCGCGACACTGCCCGATTTCGTCACGCCGGAATTCGTCCGCGACGAAGTGGCGCGCGGACGGGCAATCATTCCCGCCAACATCAATCATCCTGAGAGCGAGCCGATGATCATCGGTCGCAATTTCCTGGTCAAGATCAACGCCAACATCGGCAACTCCGCCGTCACATCGTCAATGGCCGAAGAGGTCGAAAAAATGGTCTGGGCGATCCGCTGGAGCGCCGATACGGTGATGGATTTGTCGACCGGGCGCAACATCCACAACATCCGCGAGTGGATCGTGCGCAATGCGCCGGTGCCGATCGGCACTGTGCCGCTCTACCAGGCGCTCGAAAAGGTTGGCGGCATTGCCGAGGATCTGACCTGGGAGGTGTACCGCGACACACTGATCGAACAGGCCGAACAGGGCGTCGACTATTTCACCATCCATGCCGGCGTGCGGCTGCACTACATCCCGCTGACCGTCGACCGGGTCACGGGTATCGTCTCGCGCGGCGGCTCGATCATGGCAAAATGGTGCCTGCACCATCACCGGGAAAGCTTCCTCTACGAGCATTTTGCGGAGATCTGCGACATCTGCCGCGCCTATGACGTGTCCTTTTCGCTGGGCGACGGCCTTCGTCCCGGCTCGATCGCCGACGCCAACGACGCGGCGCAATTCGCCGAGTTGGAGACGCTCGGCGAGCTGACGAAGATCGCCTGGGCGAAGGATTGCCAGGTGATGATCGAGGGGCCCGGCCACGTGCCGATGCACAAGATCAAGCAGAACATGGAAAAGCAGCTCGCTGTCTGCGGCGAGGCGCCGTTCTATACGCTGGGACCGCTGACGACCGATATCGCGCCGGGCTACGACCACATCACCTCCGGCATCGGCGCGGCAATGATCGGTTGGTTCGGCACCGCCATGCTCTGCTACGTCACGCCGAAGGAACATCTCGGCCTTCCCGATCGCAACGATGTCAAGATTGGCGTGATCACTTACAAGATCGCCGCCCATGCCGCCGATCTGGCGAAGGGTCATCCGGCGGCTAAACTCAGGGATGATGCCCTTTCGCGCGCGCGCTTCGAGTTTCGTTGGGAAGATCAGTTCAACCTGTCGCTCGACCCCGCAACCGCGCGCTCCTTCCACGACGAGACGTTGCCGAAGGAGGCGCACAAGCTGGCGCATTTCTGCTCGATGTGCGGGCCGAAATTCTGCTCCATGCGCATCTCCCACGACATTCGGGCCACGGCGCAGAAGGAAGGCATGGCGGCGATGGCCGAGAAATATCGCGCAGGCGGCGATCTTTATATGCCGGTGGAGACGCCCGAGGTAGAAAAACAGGCCTCAGTGCAGGAAGATCAGGGGGCGCGCTGAGCCATGCGCCGCATTCTTGTCAAAGGCGCCGGTGTGGCAGGCCTCACCGTCGCCCATGAATTGGCCGCGCGGGGTGCATCCGTCACGGTTGCTGAAATTCGCAGCCAGATCGGCGGCAATGCCTCCTGGCTCGCCGGCGGCATGCTCGCCCCTTGGTGCGAACGCGAAAGCGCCGAGGAGGCGGTCGTCACTTTCGGCAACGTTGCGGCCGACTGGTGGGAAAGGGCGCTGCCCGGGCTGGTGACGAGGGCCGGCACTCTCGTCGTCGCCCATACGCGCGATGCCTTCGAGCTTGCCCGTTTTGCAGCTCGTACGCGCAACTATGAGTGGGTTGACGAAAAGGCGGTTGCCGCCCTCGAGCCCGATCTTGCCGGCCGCTTTCATCAGGGCCTGTTTTTTGGCGGCGAAGCTCATCTCGATCCCCGTCGGGCTCTCGAAGCCCTCGCCGGCAAACTGCGTGCGATGGGCGTCGTCTTCCTTTTTGAGACGGGTGAGGTTGGCCTTTCCGGCTTTGATCAGGTGATCGACTGCACGGGCATCGCGCGGGCCGACGACGATTTACGCGGCATGCGCGGTGAAATGCTGATCCTCCACACGCGTGATGTCTCGCTCGCGCGGCCAGTGCGTCTCATGCATCCGCGTCATCCGATCTATATCGTGCCGCGAGCCGATCATCACTTCATGGTCGGCGCGACCATGATCGAAAGTGACCATGACGGACCGATCACCGCCCGTTCGCTGATGGAGCTCCTCAATGCGGCCTATGCACTCCATCCGGCGTTCGGTGAGGCCGAAATCGTTGAGACGGGAGTGGGCGTGCGCCCTGCCTATCCCCACAATCTGCCGCGGGTGAAGCGCTGGAAGGACGGCACGATCACGATTAACGGCCTTTACCGGCACGGTTTCCTGCTTTCACCGGCCATGGCCGAGCAGGCTACCAGCCTTGTCTTCAACTCATCTGCCGACCAGGGAGCCTGAAAATGAAGCTGATCGTCAACGGCGAAGCGCTTGAAGCCAAGGCAACGACGCTCGACGCTCTTTTGAAGGAGATTGACTATGAGGGCGGCTGGCTCGCCACCGCGCTCAACGGCGACGTAGTGCCCGCGGCCGAACGGGCGGAATTCCGCTTGAGCGAGGGCGACCGGATCGAAATCCTGTCACCCATGCAGGGAGGCTAGCCGATGTTCGATCTTCTCGGGGCAAAGCTTGCCTCACGCCTGCTTCTCGGAACCGCCCAGTATCCTTCGCCGGCCATCCTTGCCGATGCAGTGAAGGCGTCTGGCACTTCGGTGGTGACGGTATCGCTGCGCCGTGAAATGGCCGGCGGCAGGGCCGGCGAGAAATTCTGGTCGCTGATCCGCTCGCTCGGCGTGAGCGTCCTGCCCAATACCGCCGGCTGCCACTCCGTGAAGGAAGCCGTGACGACCGCGAAGATGGCGCGCGAGGTCTTCGGCACGTCCTGGATCAAGCTCGAAGTGATCGGCAACCACGACACGCTGCAGCCGGACGTGTTCGGCCTGGTCGAAGCCGCGCGTCCTTTGCGAAGACGGCTTTTTGGTGTTCCCCTATACCACCGACGATCTCGTCGTCGCCGAGCGGTTGCTGGAGGCGGGCTGCAAGGTGCTGATGCCGTGGTGTGCGCCGATCGGCTCGGCGGTCGGACCGGTCAACATCATGGCGCTGCGCTCGATGCGCGGATATTTCCCCGACATTCCGTTGATCGTGGATGCGGGGCTCGGACGGCCATCGCACGCAGCAACCGTAATGGAACTCGGCTTCGACGCTGTGCTCCTGAACACGGCGGTCGCCAAGGCGGCCGATCCGGTCGGCATGGCGCGCGCTTTCAGCAAGGCGGTCGACGCCGGTCGCGAAGCCTATGGTTCGGGACTGCTCGAGCCGCGCGACGTCGCCGTGCCATCGACGCCGACAATCGGCAGGGCGGTTTTTTCATGAAGCTCGATCCCTTCTACCTGATCGTCGACAGTGCCGCCTGGATCGAACGGCTGGTGCCGCTCGGCGTTAGGCTGGTCCAGCTCCGCATCAAGAACATGGACGAGAACGAGTTGCGCGCGGAAATCCGCCGCGCGAACGGCGTCTGCGCGGTCCATGGTTGCCAACTGATCGTCAACGACTATTGGCGCACGGCAATCGAGGAAGGCTGCGACTTCGTTCATCTCGGCCAGGAGGATTTGGCTGCGGCCGACCTGCTGGCGATTAAGTACGGCGGATTGAAGCTCGGACTTTCGACCCACGATCACACCGAACTGGAAACGGCGCTGGCGGCCGAGCCGGACTATGTGGCGCTGGGTCCTATTTATCCGACGAGCCTCAAGAAGATGAAATGGCCGCCGCAAGGGCTTGAACGGCTCAGTGAGTGGAAACGACGGGTCGCGCCGATCCCGCTGGTCGCCATCGGTGGCCTCAACCCCGACCGGCTCGACGGCGTATTCGAGGCTGGGGCAGACAGTGCCGCGGTGGTCACCGACGTCACGCTGCATCCTGACCCTGAAGCGCGCACCAGAGAGTGGATAAAAGAGACCGCCCGATGGCGCTGAGGCAGGAATCGCATGTACTTGTCGTCGGCGGATCGGACTCCAGTGGGGGTGCCGGAATCGCGCGCGATATCGAGACGCTCTCCTCCATGGGCGTGCGCAGCTGCCTTGCCGTCACTGCGGTGACGGTGCAAACACACGACATCGTCACGGACATCCTTCATCTGCAACCCGGTCTGGTGGCCGATCAGATGCGTGCAGCGCTGCAGGCCAACAAGCTGGCGGCCGTCAAGATCGGCATGCTCGCAACGGCTGAGATCGTCGCTGCGGTTGCCGCTGTGCTGCGCGAAAATCCGCGCATACCGGCAGTCCTCGATCCGGTGCTGGCTTCCACGTCGGGCCGAGCGCTTCTTGAAGCAAGCGCCATCCCCATCATGAAGCAGCATCTGATGCCACTTTGCCGTATCGTCACACCCAATCTCATCGAACTGGCGCTTCTTGCCGGCTCAGAGCTAGCGGTGGATGAGGTCGGCGCGCTTCAACAAGGACAACAACTGCTCGCCGCCGGGGTTCAGGCCCTGCTGATCAAAGGCGGCCACGGCTCAGGACCTCGCTCAACGGATGTTCTCGTTCGACCTAACCAAGAACCCGTGCGCCTTGACACTCGTCGGCTGGCAAGAACGATGCGCGGCACCGGCTGTGCCCTGGCCAGCGCGATAGCCGCGTATCTGGCGATCGGGGGATCGATTGAGGAAGCGGTGCGCCAGGCCAAGCTTCTGGTGTTCGAAAAGATTTGGAAACACCCCATATGAGAATCAGGCTCGCGATAGGCGGCCCCATTTTATCGCCGACGATTTCAGCCAACGGAGGGTCATGTTCGCTGGCCGGTGCTTATGACAAAAGCATCTGATCCTGACCGCTTTTGTGGCTCTGGTTTCGTCGATGGGTGAATGATCTTCGGTTCAGCAGACGATTAGCAGCGGGAGCCAGGCACCGCCAATCGCGTGGAATCTAGGATCATATTGCGCGAGCAAGAATCCCGTTCGCGGCGATTATCACCAAGGGGATCTTGGCGTCGGCGACTGTGCACACCTGACTAAATCTAGTTTGCGGCGATCATAGCCGCAAAACATCAAAAAATAAGAGCGAGTAAATTTTAGTAGACAGCCCATAACTCTAAGCAACGTTATCGTAGCCGCCGGCGCGCACACTGGTGCATAGTTGGTCGCCTCGCGCAAGCCACCTCGTCTGCTGGACTCCTCCACCATTTGGGACCCGGATGGGTCATATCCAAACACTAATTTTATCAATCTACCAGGATGCCCGCATAGCGGTGCCGGCAGAATGCTCACCGTTTGGATCGTACTTCGGTTAGCCTTGTCAACGCGAGCCCATTTGCTGGGCGAGACAAGGGCCGCGCGAAGGAAGGA
Source organism: Mesorhizobium sp. M0678 (assembly GCF_040320505.1). NCBI lineage: Bacteria > Pseudomonadati > Pseudomonadota > Alphaproteobacteria > Hyphomicrobiales > Phyllobacteriaceae > Mesorhizobium > Mesorhizobium sp. M0678. The sequence goes on from NZ_JAMYPT010000029.1 coordinate 31,225, forward strand.
GCAAACAAATGCAGATTCTCGACGTTAATCAGATGGTCCAGTACTACCTAACATCGCTTGAGCTGGTTGTGATCTTCGCTACCGTTTGCGCGGCGCTGGAGCTAACCTTTCCGGCTTTTCGATACAGTTTTGCCTCAAATGTTCGCGGCGTGCGGAATTGGATATTGGCTCGGATGGGGTACATTTATCTGGCATCTCTACGCTGCGAGCTTGGGCTGGTTAGGAATAAAGCCGCTCGTAACGATCAATTTCGGTGCGTTTCTTCACTCTGACAACGCAGTCATCAACACTGGATTCGCCGTCATTTCAGGGGTCTTAGTCGCGATTGCCGGCGACTTCTTTTACTACTGGATGCACCGCGCTCAGCATGCTGTTCCATTCCTCTGGCGCATGCACGCTACTCACCACTCGATCCGCGAATTGACGGCATGGACAGCGCTTGTATCACCCACTCAAGCTGATCCATTTCGAATCTAGCGTAGTGCCCGCTGTTGCCATGACACTGATTACCTTTCAGGGACATCTTTCACACTCTAGCACCCGCATCAATCTTGGGCCGCTTCGATACGCTGGCGGCGTTCCTCGGGCGCGTCACCGGCATCACACTGATCCGGGATAAGCTGCACCGTTACCGGGACCGGCAACGGCTGGAGGCGTTTGTTGCGCGCAAGACAGAGCTCGTGCAGGCGAAGCGCGGGGCGGCGCATATCCAGCGGGAGCGGCACCGGCTGCAGGCCGTAGACGGCGAGCGCACGCTGAAGGCGCTGGCGGCGGTCGAGAAACGCGAGCTGCAATCGCTGGAAGTGAAGCGCGGGCGCGAGCAGCGGATCAAAGACCGGGCGGGGCATGTGCATATGCCGGCGCTGACGCTGGAGCTGAAGCCGAAGGGGCGCGGCGCGTTGGTGCGCAAGGCGCAGAATCGCTACAAGGATACGCTGCGTGTGCCGGAGAGCGGCAGGCGCGGGTTGACCAGGCGGCCAGCCCTTCCATCGACCTGCAACAGGCGATGCAGGATGCGCTGGCGGCGCAGTCGCCGTTGTCGAAAGCGGTGGACGTGCGTGACGGTTCGCGCGCGCAGCCGATGACGGGAAGAGCGGGGACAGACAGGACAGTGGTGATGAGGGCGCGATTGCCGAGAAGCCGATCTCGCGGGCGTCGCGGCGTAGTGAGCGCGGGCGCGGCCGTGATGATCGTGGCGGGAAGGAGAGGTAAGGAGCGTCTTTTCTTTGAGAATTCGCGTTTACGGGTACCCACGATGCACAACGGGCGAGTTTTTCAAAGAGGCGCGTCCTCCTTCGAAGCGCTTCGGAGAGCCAGGCTTTAGGCTCGCCCCGAGCCCTGCGTAGCCTGCGGCTGGGTCATCGGCCCATCCGGGTAACGATCCTTCGCGCAGACGAGCTATGGAAACGATCAAAAGTGTGATTTCACTGGGTTATTCCCGATTATCGCATAAAAAACTTGTTATCGCACAACTTAGAAAACTTGCAACTCCACAGCATCATTGACTTGTCGCCTATCAGCACTATATACTTGTAATCGCACAGCTCTAAAAACTTGCAAAGGCACGGCCATGGCCAAGCCCCATGAAAAACTCGCTGAATCACTGGCCGTCCTCAAAGAGCTGCAGGAGGGTGGGCGGCGCATATTCAAGTCAGATGAGCTGACCCGCGTCCACCGGGAGCGGCTGCTGCAGAACGGGTTCCTGCGCGATGTTATCAAAGGCTGGCTCATGTCGACCGGCCCGCAGGCACAGCAGCAAGACACCACCTCCTGGTACGCGAGCTTCTGGGAGTTCTGCTCCCTTTACTGCAATGACCGGTTCGGCAAGGACTGGTTCCTGTCACCGGAGCAGTCGCTGCTTCTGCACGCGGAAGCGCCCACTATTCCGCCTCAGGTGGTGGTGAATACCCCCAAAGGCACGAATAACAAAATCGACCTGCTGTTCGGACCTTCGCTCTATGACCTCAAGGTCAAGGAGATGCCGGCCGAACTGACAGAGAAAAACGGCCAGCGCGTGTTCACTGTCGAGGCCGCCCTTACCCGGGTGCCGGAAGCGTTCTTCCAGCGCGCCCCTATCGAGATGCAGATCGCCATGGCGTCGGTGCGCGACGTATCAACCGTTCTGGCCCTGCTGCTTGATGGCGGCCATTCCGCCGTGGCGGGACGGCTTGCGGGGGCCTTCCGTCGCGTAGGACGCGACTCCTTTGCCGATGAAATCGTGGCCGCGTTCAAAGCCGCCGGCTATGACGTGCGCGAATCCGATCCGTTGGCGGGACAAATTGGAGTGACAACCATTGCGGCGGGCGTACCGCCGTTGGTCGCCCGCCTGCGCGCGATCTGGCAATCGCAGCGCGAAGCCATCATCGAGATATTCCCGAAGGCACCCGGACTGCCGTCCGACAAAGACGCCTATATGAAGTTCGTCGAGGATATCTACGAAAGCGACGCCTACCATTCGCTGTCGATAGAAGGGTACAGCGTCACCCCGGAACTCATCGACCGGGTGCGCGAGGGGAGCTGGAATCCGGAGATTGATGAAGAGGACCGCAAGAACCGGGATGCGCTTGCCGCGCGTGGCTACTACCTCGCATTCCAGAAGGTCAAAGACTCTGTTGCCGCGATCATCAACGGCAAGCCAGCCGGCGCGTTGACGCGGGACACTCACCGGGAGTGGTACCGGGAGCTGTTCGCGCCGTCAGTGACCGCCGGCATCCTCAAAGCCAGCGCGCTTGCGGGATATCGCAATCACCCTGTGTACCTGCGCGGCTCGCAGCACGTGCCGCCGCGTACCGAAGCGGTGGCCGATGGTATGAATGAGCTGTTCGACCTGCTGGAGGCGGAGAAGGAGGCCTCCGTGCGTGCCGTGCTGGGGCATTGGCTTGTGGGCTATGTGCACCCCTATCCGGACGGCAACGGACGAATGGCGCGGTTCCTCATGAACGCGATGCTGGCTTCAGGCGGTTACCCCTGGACAGTCGTCAGAGTCGATGACCGGAAGGCCTACCTCGCAGGGCTGGAGGAGGCGAGCGGCAATATGAATGTGAAAACGTTCGCCGCCTTTCTCGCCGAACGGGTGAAGTGGTCTATGGAGAAGGCGGCGTGAGGTCGGTGGTGTGCCATGTTTAACTTGCTTGTCTCGGGCCACGGCGAGTGGTGGGAAACGCCGCCGTTCACGTCAACCATTGACCGGTTCAAGGAATATAGCGGCGCCGAGGCCGAGGCTATCGACCTCGCGCGCCCTGAAACATTGCGCCGGCTGGAGGAAATCCCGGCGCTGTTGATGTACGAAGTCGGGGCGGGAGGCCCGCACGCGCGCGTGGTCGGCACGGCCGCATACGCAATATCGTTCGGCGCGGACACGAACTGGCCTTCACCTTCGAGCCCGATCCGGAACATGCCTTTCTCGACCGGTCAGCGGGGTGTTGAGAATTGCGGACCGGCTGGGCATTCAACAGTTCGAACAGCACCGTACGCACTGGGCGATCAAGGATGGTGACATTCCGGCCGAGCTGATTGCCACCGGCACCGCTGAACGGGCGCAGCGCACCGTTGCCGTGGTTGCGGCAGAATATGTAGAAGCGCGCCGCGAGGGACGAAGGAGAGAAGCTGCCGAACTGGCCGAAGAACTGGAGGATTTTCCTCCCTCGCTGGAGAAAGCACTGTCGCTCGTGCCGGCGCGTATCCTTCAGCAGCCGACACCCGAATTATACCCGATCCTTGGGATAGAGCCCCGCACGCCCGAAGGCCGCAACGCCGTCGTGGCCGTCGTCGCAAGGGATCACAATGGGAGGACTTGCCTGCCGACTGGTCTTACTCGCTGGCGTGGTTCCTGGACCTTTACGGCAGCGCGACGGAAGCGGGGCGCCTTGACGGCGCGCTGGCCGAATGCGCAGTGCATATGATCGCGCTCGGCACTGGCGAGGGAGAAGCCGCCGCCCCGGTTGAAGATATCGGCTACGCACTCTGGCGCTGTTCGCGAAGCCCGAAACTTATCGGCGATCTGCGCCGGGAATCGCTGAGATAGCGCAGGAGGTTTTGTCGCTTACCAAAATCAACTGGAACTCGACCCAAATCAACCAGAAGCTTCCCATTCCCATTCTAGCAGCCAGAAGAGTGGGTGAGCTTTTGAAATATCTATCCGAGGAATCGATAAGCTCAGACTATCGCAAGTATACATAGTTTTTTCTGTTATATGGTCTGCTCGGCTGCAGGCAAAGAGTCCCGGATAAACTTCAGCACGAAAGCAGAATTGAATGAAGGTGGGCTACACGGAGTTCTCATTTGGGTATGCCTTCACCGAAAACCTTATCCGGTCATCGTCAGCCGCACCTGTAGGCGCGCCGGTCTTTCCAAACCTCATACAGGAGGGGCATTCTGGCTTTGACATCCGCATCAATTTCCCAGGGGTTCCGCTGTTTTTCCAGTACAAGCTTCCGGATCTGATGAAGCGAGGAACTGCGTTTGAGATTGCGAGCGGACATTGTCCCGGTTTGTCGATACCATTTTTTCGGATTGCGATGATGCGCAGGGATGTGTCGCGTCAGCATGAACTGCTTCTTCGGCTTGAGGCGCGCTATCCGTCAAACGTCTTCTATGCGGCTCCTTGTATTGCAAACATCAGCGATTTCGACCGCTCTTATAATGGAGCAACCGTAGCACGGCAGTCCATTTTCGTCTCACCAGGGGATATTGGGCCCTTGCCAGACGACAAAGCGCACAGCCTTGCCTATAAACCTGGACTGGCAACTGGATATTTTTGCTCGAAACCCAAGCCCACCAAAGTTCAAACATTTGATGATCTCGCTGCGCTCTTTAAGGAGCAGTTCGCCGAGAAGCGTTTTGCGGAAGTCGGCGAGGCGGCGCGTGAGATGCGCGAAAACGTACTTGAGCTTGCTTCGCCGTCAATGCGGCAAGCCGAACAGCTCATTGCTGAACGGGTCGGCGCGAGACGCATTCAGATTCTAGACGGCGCAGCCAGACCGCCCGAGGAAGAGCGCGCAGTCACTGACATTCTCGTAGCGCGGGAAATTGCGCGTGTCGATCTTGGCGTCGACCTGCTGGTGGCCCAACCACGCTAACGACATCATACCTCGCTGATTAGCCCTCCTTTTGTCTAGGCCACAGTTATGAGACTACGAACTACTTGGCCAGGAAGAAGATCGGATTGAAAGCGAACCTTCCTTGTCATCTTTGCATCACGGTCAGTCTGCACGAGATTGACCGCTGCAAGCCGGGAGCAAGACCGGGCTGCGCAAACGTTGCAACAGATCCTTCAAGGAAATTCATAGACTCTTAGCAACTCCGGTTCGCTGTGAATGGTAAGCTTATTGCAACGTTTGAGTCAGTGGGGTCCGAACCGTGGCTTATTCTCCGACCCGCCGAACTGCGTGCAATTTCGGCTAAAGGCAATGGCAAGAAGAGCGCCCATCTTGTTTGTTCGACACAGCCATATCGGCTCAAAACAGTATCTTCACGGCCACCGAGATTGTCCGGTCGGTGGACAAGCAACCATATTATTTGGTTCGAAAGCTGCAACATCTGTGGAGAACGCGAAATGACAAATTCAGTAGGACGAGTGCCCAGGCTTTCCAAGTGGCTTGGTCGTGACCAATGCTGACACTGGTCAGTCGCCTACGGACGGCAGCGCATTTAGATCGCCTTCGAATTCTAGGCCTTTGCGCGCACGCGGACCTAACTGTCTGCCAGCTAGCGGAGATTCTGGGTCTGCGTCGTGAGCACGTTGTGCGACACGTTCGGCTGCTGGCCAGAGCCGACTTTCTTTACTGCAACGAACAACGTCCGTGGTGCTCGTACAATCTCAAAACAGGAGGTAAGGACGGCGGGCTGGTTCAATTGTTGGTTGATCTCCTGCCCCACGGCGATGGCTATCACAAACGAGACCTTCAACGGCTCGAAGCGGTACGAGACACGCGGCCGAAGGGGACCGCATGCTTGACCGTGAAATAGGTCATCCAATTGGAGCGCGAAGCTACCATGGACAACTCCGCCGACGGCGCGATCGCACAGCCCGACACCTACGGGCAGTCTTCCTTGGCGGCGGTTGATTGCCGCGTTCACGAACTGCTTCTAAGACAGGAGCGGCAGGAGCGGACGACCCTTAAGCTCATCGCCTCAGAGAACTTTGCGTCCTCGGCCGTGCTGGAAGCGAACGGCTCGATTTTCACGAACAAGTACGCCGAGGGGTACCCCGGTGCGCGATACTACCCTGGAAATGAGGTCGTTGATGAGCTTGAGAATCTAGCCATTGAGCGCTTGAAAACACTATTTGGCAGCGAGCATGCCAACGTCCAGCCTTATTCCGGCTCGCCGGCCAACCAGGCTGTCTATCGTGCGCTTTTGAGCCCCGGTGACAAAGTCATGGGCTTGCCCCTTCCGGAAGGGGGCCATCTGACTCATGGTTGGGCCATCAACTTTTCCGGAACTGACTATCAACGCGTCCCCTATGGACTAGATGAAAAGACACAGCAGATTGACTATGACCGCTTGCGCGAGACAGCCAAGCGGGAACGGCCGCGGCTCATTTGGGTCGGCGGAACTGCTTACCCGCGTGTCTTTGACTACGCGGCAATGGCAGAAATCGCCCTGGAAGCGAGCTCCTATCTCGTAGCCGACATTGCGCACATCAGCGGCCTGATTGCCGCGGGAGCGCACCCGAATCCCGTGCGCCATTGCGACGTGGTCAGCAGCACCTCCCACAAATCGATCCGCGGTCCCCGCGGTGGCTTCATTTTGTCAAGGAATGAAGATCGCTATCAACCGCTGTATCATTCGAAGGGCAAATACAATCTCGCCAGACGAATAGATCGCGCTGTCTTCCCTCAACTGCAAGGCGGCCCCCATATGAATGTTATCGCTGCGCTAGCAGTTGCCTTGCACGAAGCCGCGAACCCGTCCTTCCGAAGCTACGGCCAACAGACCGTCAAGAATGCCAAGGCTCTTGCACAGGCACTGATCGAGCGAGGTTATGACCTGGTTACCGGGGGGACGGACAATCACATGCTGATCCTTGATCTGCGCGATCGACCACTATCGGGCAAGGCCTATGCCGAGCGGCTAGCAAAGGCAGGCATCATCACAAACTTTAACATGGTGCCTGGCGACCCGCGGGATCCGGCGGTCACAAGCGGAATTCGCCTGGGGGCGCCAGCAGTGACGTCAATGGGCATGCGCGATGTGGAAACCGTGCAAATTGCTCGCTTCATTGACTCCGTCCTCTGGCGAGCCAGACGACGAAGATCTCCATGCCTCCCTGCGAAGAGACGTTGCCGACTCGTGCGCTGCGTTCGAGGTCCCGGGCATCCCCGACAGGTAAGGTGGGCTAAGCAAAATGCCCCATACAACTCCAACACCCGAAGTGAGGCATTTCATGGCTAGGCAGTTCGTGTTCTCTTCCGAATCGGTTGGCGCGGGACACCCGGATAAGTTGGCCGACAACATCTCGGACGCCATCCTCGATGCCATCCTCCGCACCGATCCCAAGGCGCGCGTCGCCTGTGAAGCGTTGGTAAAATCAGGGATAGTCGTTCTGGCTGGCGAGATTACCAGCGATGCGCGGGTGGATTATAGCCAAGTTGCGCGCGATACAATTCTCGATATTGGATACGACGATGAGGCCGTCGGCTTTGACGGCCGGCGTTGCTCCGTCGTTCATGCACTCACCGAGCAATCGCCCGACATTAGCCAGGGCGTTGACGAGGGACGAGGGCAGGACCTCCAGCAGGGAGCGGGAGATCAGGGCCTCATGTTCGGCTACGCATGCCGCGAAACCGATACCTTGATGCCTTTGCCGATCCAGCTCGCGCATCGCTTGACGAAACGACAGGCAGATGTCCGGAAAGCACGACAGCTTGGCTGGTTGCGTCCTGATATGAAATCCCAAGTCTCAGTGCGCTATGAGGGGTTGCGCCCGGTCGCCCTTGATACCATCGTCGTATCGACCCAACATGACGAGCAAGTCTCGCAAGAGACGGTCCGCGAGGGCGTCATTGAGGAAATCATAAAGCCTGTCCTGCCGACCCACCTGGAGACGGAAGGCATCAGAATTCTGGTCAACCCGACGGGGAGGTTCGTAGTCGGCGGGCCGCGCGGCGACTGCGGTCTCACTGGACGCAAGATCATCGTCGATTCCTATGGTGGGATGGGTCGTCACGGCGGCGGCGCCTTTTCGGGCAAGGACCCGTCCAAGGTTGACCGCTCAGCTGCCTATGCGGCCCGGTATGTCGCAAAGAATATCGTCGCTAGCGGACTTGCGGACGTCTGCGAGGTGCAGCTTGCTTACGCAATCGGCGTGGCCAGTCCGGTTTCTGTCATGGTCAACACGTTCGGAACAGCGAGGGTTGAGGAAAGAAGGATCGAGCGCCTCATTCTTGAGTTGTTCGATCTCAGACCGAAGGGCATTATCAAGATGCTTGATCTCTTACGCCCTATATACCGCAAGACCGCGACCTATGGCCATTTCGGCCGTGAAGAGCCTGATTTCACCTGGGAGAAGACAGACAGGGCCGACGAATTGCGTCGCGAGGCAGGACTTGCCGCCCCGTGAGGGCTGGCGCCGAACGGATTGGCAAGCGCAAAGCCCATTCCCACTGGCCAGACCCGCCCGCGCCCGGCGTGGCAGAAAGCCGGTGGGTTTTTGGCGGAGACATGAATTGATGCCGGACTATGACGTGCTTTGTATCGGAAATGCCATCGTCGACATCATCGCCCAGTGCGACGAGGCGTTCCTGGAGACCAACGGCATCATCAAGGGCGCGATGAATTTGATCGACACGAGGCGCGCCGAACTGCTCTACAGCCGCATGGGCCCGGCCATCGAAGCCTCGGGCGGCAGCGCCGGCAACACGGCGGCGGGCGTTGCCAGCTTCGGCGGCCGCGCCGCCTTCTTCGGCAAGGTCTCGAACGACGCGCTCGGCGAAATCTACGCGCATGACATCCATGCCCAGGGCGTCGCCTTCGACACCAGGCCGCTCAGCGGCGAGCCACCGACGGCGCGCTCGATGATCTTCGTCACGCCGGACGGCGAGCGCTCGATGAACACCTATCTCGGCGCCTGCGTCGAGCTCGGCCCGGAGGCAAGGCGTCGGGCGCCGCGGTCACCTATTTCGAGGGCTATCTGTGGGACCCGCCGCGCGCCAAGGAGGCGATCCGGCAGACGGCGAAGCTCGCCCATGCCGCCGGGCGCGAAGTGTCGATGACATTGTCGGACTCGTTCTGCGTCGACCGCTACCGCGACGAATTCCTCGATCTGATGCGCTCCGGCACCGTCGACATCGTCTTTGCCAACAGCCACGAGATCAAGTCGCTCTACCAGACCGCGTCCTTCGACGAGGCGCTGGCGCAGATCCGCAAGGATTGCAAGATCGCCGCCGTCACCCGCTCGGAAAAGGGCTCGGTGATCGTGCGCGGCGACGAGACCGTGACCATCAATGCGAGCAAGATCCGCGAGCTGGTCGACACCACCGGCGCCGGCGACCTCTACGCCGCCGGCTTCCTCTACGGCTACACGCAAGGCCGCAGCCTCAAGGATTGCGGCGATCTCGGCTCGCTGGCGGCCGGACTGGTCATCCAGCAGATCGGCCCAAGGCCACGGCAGAATCTGCGCCGAGAGGCGGAGCAGGCGGGATTACTGTAGGTGGCGAGCCAAGAACCAGCTGCCCACCCTCCTTAATCCAGCCCGAGCCTTTTCTTCAGTTCCGCATTCTCCTTGCGGAGACGATCGGCAAGCAGGCTCTTTAGCCGCTTGTTTTCTTCCTCGAGCGCGACGAGATCCTTCAGCCCGTCACTGTCCGCCGCCGGCGCCGCCGCCTTCTTCCAAAGATAATATGTCTGTTCCGAGATGCCGGCTTGCTTCACCGCGCTCTTGAGAGTAGCGCCGCCGCCGATCGAGGTCTCGATCTGCGCCAGCTTCTGGGCACGATCCTTCGCGGAGTAGCTCTTTCGGCCTGTTCGCGCTGACGGCGGTGCTTCAGTGGTCGCGGATATCGGCTTGGCGCCCTCCTTGCGGGCAGGCGCGCTCGCCTCAGCTTCTGGCTTCCTCGACCGCCGCGCTCTCGTCTTCGGTTTTGGCGTTTCCGCTTTGTCTGCCGGTGCGCTATGAACTACTGCTGACTCGGTTTCCAGGGGATTGGCCATGAAATGCTCCACTCGCGGTTTGTGCAAAGGTTCAGCATCAAGGGCCACTACAGTAGAGTCAACAAGCTGACGATTTAACGGCTCGACTTCCTTTGTTGTCTCGGCCATCGCCGCGGCGATGTCGAAATTGCCCCAGATGGAACGTGCGGATTTTTCATAATTGCGCTTTTGTTTGACTTCCACGGTGAATGGTCGCGTCTGCCGCCTCATAGTTCCTTCCTGAATAGGAGAATGAAGTCGCCGCTCGAATTTTTGGCGCTTCCTGCTTAGCGCGGAGCATTATCGTATAGCCGCTCAACGGGCAAGTGATGCCGGTCTTCGGTGGCTGACCCATCTGGGGAGATTTGAGCGGCTTCGCGCGTCCTGCGCATGCCTGTAAGGCCGCCAAGTTTTCTGGGTTAGCAGGCGCGCCACTGTGGCAGCTTGGCTTGTACGGCGAGGCCATGGTTGAGTGAGGCGAAACAAATCCAGCCCCGCGCTCGATCCCGAAGCTTCCCACAATGGCGAAGAGAACATCTTCACTCGTACCTTTTCAGCACAAGACCTTCCGTTCGCTATGGTCGGCTGCACTCGTTTCGAACCTTGGCACCCTAGTGGAAGGTGTGGCGGCGGCTTGGCTGATGACCAGCATCGCCACCTCCCATGGAATGGTGGCGCTCGTCCAGTCATCGACCACCCTCCCCTACATGATCTTCTCGCTCGCGGCGGGAGCGCTCGCGGACAACTTTGACCGTCGCCGGAGTTGACTGCGCAACTGCTGATTGTCTGCGTATCCGCCTTCCTGGCGTTCCTGACCTATGCGGGGGAAATGACACCCTGGATCCTTCTGGGTCTCACCTTCCTGATCGGCTGTGGTTGGGCATTGCACGATCCCTCTTGGCAAGCCTCGATGGGGGATATCCTGCCTCGCGAACACCTGCCTAGCGCGGTTGCGCTCAACGGCATGAGCTACAATCTCATGCGCAGCATCGGGCCGGCGATTGGCGGCCTAATCGTGGCCACAGCCGGTGCGGCCTTCGCGTTCCTCTTTAACGTCTTTTGCTACTTCGCTCTGATCGCTGCGCTGTTGCGGTGGAAAGCGGTACGGGCACGACAAGCGCTGCCGCGGGAGGCTTTCGGCAGTGCGATGGCGGCGGGCTTCCGTTACGTGCTCTTGTCGCCGAACCTTCTCAAGGTGATGTGCCGGAGTTTCATTTTCGGCCTCACCGCCGTTGTCATTTTGGCTCTCCTGCCGTTGGTCGCTCGCGAACAGATCAAAGGGACCGCAGTCACCTACGGCGTGATGCTCGGCTTCTTCGGCCTGGGAGCGATTTGCGGCGCGCTCCTCATTGGGCGGGTCCGAGAAGTTCTCTCCAACGAATGGGTCATTCGCGGTGCGTTCTTTATACTGGCGATCAGCTGCTTCTTTCTGGCATGGAGTGAGCACGTTTGGCTGAGCTGTCTCCTCCTCATGCCGGCCGGTGCGGCCTGGATTCAATCATTCTCGCTGTTTAACGTCACAGTGCAGCTTTCGGCGCCGCGGTGGGTGGTTGGACGCGCCCTGTCTCTCTATCAGACGGCCACATACGGCGGCATGGCGGCGGGAAGCTGGCTTTGGGGCGAACTGGCGGATGTCCAAGGTGTTTCGGGAGCCTTCCTCGTCGCCAGCGTGGTTCTTGTGATTGGTGGACTGATGGGAATCGTTCTGCGTCAGCCGGATTTCGAAACGCTCAATCTGGATCCGACCAACAAGTTCAGCGAACCGACGCTGCAACTTGATCTGCGGCCACGAAGCGGTCCGATCATGGTGATGGTCGATTATCGTATCGATCAGAGAGATGTCCCAGAATTTCTCAGTGTGATGACATCGTGGCGAAAAGCCCGGCTGCGAGATGGCGCCAGACAATGGGCGTTGCTGCGTGACCTGGAAAAGCCCGAACTATGGACCGAGTGCTATCATGTGCCAACCTGGGTCGAGTATGTTCGCCACAACAACAGGCAGACCCAGGATGACGCCGAAATCGTTGCGCGCCTGGAAGCGCTGCACCGTGGCGATTGCCCGCCCAAGACGCATCACAAGATCGAACGCCAAACCGTGCGCGTGCACGACGATTTGCCGCTCAGGCCTCATTTGGACAGGACTTGAGCTGGCCCGTTGGTTTGAGCCGGTTACCTTGAGCCGGTGGGCTGCGAACAAGCAGGTCGAGACATTGGCCTCGATCACTTCGCAACACGCCGCTGCGCCGGGCCTCGGGTGCTCCCCTCGAAATCATTGTGTCGTATCACCGAGGGCATCACGGCCAACAGCTTCCTAGGCAACAGCCTCGCCATTGAGCCGAATATGGTCGCGAGCAGATCACCGACGAAGCGGTCGGAACCTCGGAGCCGAAGTTCGATGCCGAGGTGGCGTTCGCATGATGCGGGAAGCAGCACCACAGCGCTTGCCGGTATGTTTGCCGCCGGGAGCCGACGAACTCCTATCCTCCTGGACAAGGGCGCCGTGCGTCATTGATTTGATTTACCGGCCGCTCAAGGCTTCCACAGTTTTCGCTTTCGAGGCGACCTTTGGAACATGCCAACGGAAATTTAACATAACGACATAAACATTTCTTTATGCGGCGTTGACAAAGAAGCGAACTGTTGTAATTGTCTCCCGCGTCGTGGTTCTCCGTACGGCGCTGCCGCAGCGGAGCTAAGAGGGAAGCCGGTGCGATGCCGGCGCTGCCCCCGCAACTGTTAGCGGCGAGCCAACCCCACTCATGTCACTGAGGCGAATAGCCTTGGGAAGACGGGTAGAGGCTATGACCCCGCGAGCCAGGAGACCTGCCACGGCGAATTACGTCCACGGGCGGGGTGTCTCGGTGGCCGCTGCAGCCTGGCGTTCGTGCCGGCCTGCTAGCGCCTTCCTTGTCACCGACGCCCCAACCATCGGGGTCTGGCATGACTGTCTCTCAGCAAATTCCTGTAGCAACGCTCGGCGTGCCCCGCTTCGGTCGTCGGCGAGAACTGAAATTCGCGCTTGAAAGCTACTGGTCCGGAAAATCGTCCGCTGCCGACCTTCTCACGACCGCGAAGGCGCTCCGTGCCGCTAGCTGGGAGGAGCAGCACGATCGCGGCGTGTCGAAAATCCCGTCGAACGACTTCTCGCTCTACGACCATGTGCTCGACACCGCAGCCATGGTCGGCGCCGTTCCATCCCGTTACGGCTGGAATAGCGGCGAGGTTCCACTTGACATCTACTTCGCAATGGCGCGCGGCAACCAGGGTCAGACGGAGGATTGTGGACACGCTGGTCACCAGCAGGCGGCTCATGGGCCTGATGTAACCGCGATGGAAATGACCAAGTGGTTTGACACCAACTATCACTACATTGTGCCGGAACTCGACGATGATCAGACGTTCGCCCTCTCGTCGACGAAACCGGTCGACTACTTCCTCGAGGCTAAAGCTCTCGGCATTCACACACGCCCAGTCATCCTTGGACCGATCACCTTCCTCAAGCTGGCGAAATCGCCTGCCGAAGGATTCGATCCCATCGCGCTCCTGCCGAGGCTGCTGCCCGTCTACGAGCAACTCCTGCAGAGGCTGAAGCTGTCGGGAGCCGACTGGGTGCAGATCGATGAGCCAGCGCTTGTCCTCGATCTGAACCCGAACGAACGAGCTGCGTTCGAATTCGCCTATGGCCAGCTGTCAAAAGCCGCGCCCGAGTTGAAGATCATGCTGGCTACGTATTTCGGGCCGCTGGGAGACAATCTCGAAACCGCAGTTTCTTTGCCCCTGGCCGGGCTGCATATTGATCTCGTGCGCGCTCCCGAGCAGCTGGAAACGGTGGGTCGGCTCGCACCGAAGGATCTGGTGCTCTCGCTTGGCTTGATCGATGGCCGCAACGTCTGGCGTGCGAACCTGCCCGCCATTCTCGACCGCATCAAACCGATCGTCGCCGGCTGGCCCTTGGACCGCGTCGAGATCGCGCCTTCTTGCTCGATGCTGCATGTGCCGATCGACCTCCGCATGGAGACGGAACTCGACGCGGACATCAGGTCGTGGCTCGCCTTCGCGGCCCAGAAGACCGACGAGTTGGTGTTGCTTGCCCGGGCCCTGTCCCAAGGCAGGGATGCGGTGGCAGGCGCGTTGAAAGCGTCTGCGGAGGCTGCCGCCACTCGCGTGACATCCACGAAGATCCATGACCCGCTGGTTGAGGGGCGGATCGCCAGCATTGACGACAGCATGAAGCGACGAGAGAGCGCTTTTGCCGAGCGCTCCAGAGTCCAGGCCGGCACGCTCGGGCTGCCGCCGTTCCCGACGACGACCATCGGGTCCTTCCCGCAGACGCCGCAGGTACGCAGGGCACGGGCCGCTCATGCGAAGGGCCAGCTGAGCTATGTCGACTACGAGACCTTCCTGAAGAAGGAGATCGAGGCTGCAATTCGCTGGCAGGAAGAGATCGGGCTGGACGTGCTGGTGCACGGTGAGTTCGAACGAAACGACTGTCAATGCCGCTCGAATTTTCCCCAAAAGTGCCGAAGTAAAATTCCCCAGTTTCGCCGCTCAGGCTGTTGCGGAAGGGTGTCCATTTTTCGGCGGCCGGCCG
>NZ_JAMYPT010000030.1:0-40391 GCF_040320505.1 Mesorhizobium sp. M0678
CAACCAGCGGCGGCCTGATCATGCAGCGCAATAAGGTGCATCACGTCTACACCGTCGATCGTGTCGCCAGGGACCTCGGCGTCAGCGAAGCGCTCATCCAGGAACTGACCCTCGGTCTCGAGCCCGAGGACGGCGTCATCTGGGTGTACGGCGCCAACGATGACGACGGAATCTTGGCCTTCACCGATGAAGGCATCGAGGAGGTCAAACTCCTCCTCGAAGAATATCATCGCGTCTCCCCATCGAAAGCTTGACCCCAGCACTCCGGTGCTCAGGTTCTCCTGGCCGCCGGATACGCACGTCTGCGGTCTTCACCGGATGGGTACGTTTTGCTGACCAAATGGTTCGGCTCTTTGAAGAGCCTGTTGCGGCGATTGGGATGCTGCTCTACGGCGCCTATCTTTACATGAGCAGGAGCAGTTTCCGCCAAGAGATGAACGCGGGCGTATCGAAACCGGACTAGGCTGCTACAACCATTCAAGTGGAAGCGAAGCGGATCGAGGGACAGAGAGAAGTCGCACGCTGGTGTGCAAAATCGCGCCTTAGCGTAGAAAAGGCTTTGGCCCCGGGCTGAGCGAAACTGCGAAGCATGAGCTGCCGATCCCTTTCCAATCTACAAATCTACGCCACAGCCTACCATCAAGATCCGCAAGCGTGACCGCGAGCGCGCGGAGCGCGTCCTCTTGGCCGGTGGGCCGAAACCGTCACTCAAGAAAAACGGGCGATCGCACTCGCATGGGAGCGACAAGTGTGCGAACACGCGATCTCACGGACATCGGAATTCCGGCTGCTATCTGGCCCGGATGTGTGACGAGGGCCTGCTCATCAAGATCGGCTATGGCATCTATCGCGCCACAAATCGGAAGGCGGCATAATCGGATCTTGGCTAATCTCCGGAGAATGGCAACGTTTGCAGCGGTTCGATCGCTCGAATGGAAGCTATGGCGAGAAATCGGCGACGCGGCCAGGACATCCATGTCGATTTCAATGATGGACTGGACGGACTGTCCGGAAAAGCTAATAAAAATCAAAGCTTAAGGGGGTTTAAGTTGGCGATGCAGTACCAAATGCAGTACCGCTGAAGCGCAGCCGATGATGTTTTCAGGGTCGTAGGACGGACTTGCCGTTGCGAACGTCGGCGCGACAGGGCACTTACGGAGCCCGTGGTCGCAGAGGTTGCCCGAATGCACATTCGAGACCGGCTGAATCCCAGTCCGCGAGGTCTGCGGCGGCGCGATATGTGCTCTCCAGGACGACCATGAGGCTTGGTTCCGGATCGGTAACTCTGCGGATCGCATACGGCAGCAGGAATTCTCCAAGTCGTAGTGGGCGGCGTCGGCAAAGATCTTCGCCGCCGCGAAGCCTTTTGGTCGGGCGGTGGAGCGGTCGACTTTCCGGCCTTCTATTCCTACGCCTGTCCGAAACCGCTGCTCCTCTGACGCTTCTCCTTCGCACGGAGCTGTCGCAGCCCTCTTGGTGCGCGGACGCGCGGTGCGCACACAACTTGTGGCCCGATAACAGACCCGATAACAGAGTTGACAACTCTCTGCTGGTCAAAAACCTTCAAAGACGCCATCATGCAACAAAAATTGCAAGGATGTGCATCGTGGACGAGAAGGTCGAGGCTCCCAAGGACTATGAGGATCTCATCCGCGTGATACACGACCGGTATGATGGGATGAGCAAGTCGTACCAGAAGATTGCGTTGTACCTCACCCAAAATCCGAATGACGTCGCGGTGCGATCGGTGAACTCGATCGGGGAAGGCAGCGGCGTTCACGCGTCCAGCTTCGTCCGATTTGCCCAAGCATTGGGGTATGAAGGGTTCAAGGACCTGCAGAGCCTCTTCCAGAAACGATTGTCCACCGCGGCTCCCGGCTTCGAAGCCCGCGTCAAGGCGTTGGAGAAGGAACTGGGGGAGCGGACAGATCGCAGCGAGATGGGATTGATGCACGACCTGGTCGTCCGTGACATCGCGTCCCTGAAAGAGATGCTCACCGATCTTCAACCCGAGGATCTGGCAGAAGCCGTTAGCCTGCTCGAGAAGGCCGACGTCATCTATCTGATGGGACAACTTCGCTCGGCACCGGTCGTCGAACTCCTTCGCTATATACTGACCATGCTAGGTAAGCGCTGCGTGCTCCTGGATCCGGGCGGCGGACTGGCCACGCATATGGCCCGCGCGATGCGGAAGACGGACCTGCTGTTTGCGGTGTCGTTCCGCTTCTATGCGAACGAGGTCGTCAATGTTGTGGAAGAAGCCGTGGGGAGAGGTGTACCCATCGTGGCGATCTCGGACAGCACGCTGTCTCCATTGGCCAAGAGCGCGCGCGTTCTGTTCGCCGTACCGGAGCACGAATACACTTTCTCGCGCTCGCTGGCGGCTCCTATGTGTCTTGCGCAGGCTTTGACCGTGGCCTTGGCGGCCAGGCTTCAGAACAACGCTGTCGATCCCCGCATTCCAACGGTTACCGAGCGGTAGGGACTGCGAACCGCGAAACCTGGCCTCATTGCAGCATTTTCGGACCGCCGGCCGTCGATTCTCAATCAGTGTCGGAAGGCGAGAGCGCCATCGCCTTTTCAGGCACGGCCATGGGGCCGGATGCGGCACCGAGGACTGTCTGGTCGTAATCCACCACCGCACCTGTCATGAGCCCGGCATCGTCCGAAACGAGGAAGTTGACGGTGCGGGCGGCCTCGGCCGGATCGACCAGCCGGCCGAAGGGCAGGTTCGCAACGGCTTTCGCTTCCCAATTGGGATCGCCCGTCTCACTCGCCTGCAATTCTCGCTCGTTATCAGACGCCATCCAGCCGACATCCAGCTGGTTGACGCGGATGCGGTTCTTCATGACGGAAAACGCCGTGTTGCGGGTCAGCGTCGCCAGCGCCGCCTTAGTGGCACAGTAAACGTTGATGAAAGGCTGGCCGGCATGTTCCGAGATCGAGCCGATGTTGCAGATGGCGCCTTCAATGCCGTCGCGGATCATGCGGCGGATGGCCTCCTGCATCAGGAAGTAGGGTCCGCGCACGTTGACGGCGAACAGGGCGTCGAAAAGTTCGGGCGAGGTATCGAGGATGGTGCCACGGTCCGTGCGGGCACCGGCGTTCACCAGCACATGTATCTTGCCATAAACGCGCTCGGCCTCCGCCATCACGCTTCGGCAATCCTCGACTTTGCCGAGATCGGCCTTGACAAAGTGGACAGGCACGCCGGTGTCGTGCGTGATCGCCTCGGCCGCGGCACGGCCCTTCGCCTCGTTGCGGCCGAGAGTGACAAGACCGGCAGCGCCGGCTTCCGCCAGCCGGCGCGCAATGGCCGCTCCCAACCCCTGCGTTGAACCCGTGACAACGCAGACCTTTCCATCCATGCGATTCATACTTCAGCTCTCCACAGTGTAGCCAGCCGCGGCCATGACGCGCCGCAATTCCTTATGCCCGATCTTCGCCATTTCGAGTGGCGGACTTTTGACGGGATCCTGCTCGGCTTCAACGACGAACCAGCCTTCGTAACCGTAGGAGGCCAGCCGCTTCACGATCGCCTCGAAGTCGAGCGAGCCGTCACCGGGTACGGTGAAGGCCCCCTTTACCACTGCGTCGAGAAAACTTTCCCGGCTGCGGTCGAGCCCGTCCACGACCGCTTGGCGGATGTCC
This sequence comes from Mesorhizobium sp. M0678, assembly GCF_040320505.1. Taxonomy (NCBI): domain Bacteria; kingdom Pseudomonadati; phylum Pseudomonadota; class Alphaproteobacteria; order Hyphomicrobiales; family Phyllobacteriaceae; genus Mesorhizobium; species Mesorhizobium sp. M0678. The sequence continues at coordinate 3,652 of NZ_JAMYPT010000030.1, forward strand.
TTGGTGTGTACATGCGAAATGCGGGCGTGGTGCTTGTCCACCACCCGCAGCACGTCGCCGCCGGCAAAGGCCATATGGCCGGCATCGTAGAGCAGGGGCAGACCCTCGCCGGAATGCTTCATCAGCAGATCGACGTCCTGTTCGCTTTCGATCGGCGCGGCCATGTGGTGGTGGTAGCAAATCGGCATCCCCTGACCCGCGCACCATTCGCCGAAAGTGGTGAGCTTACGGCCGTAGGCCTTGATCTGATCGTCGTCGAGACGCGGGCGCATAGCCAGCGGCGTTCCGCGGTCGCCCTGAATGGTGCGACCCGTCTCGCCATAGACGATGCAGGGTGCGTTGGTCGCCTTGAACAACTCCATCTGCGCGGCGATGCGGTCCTTCTCTTCATCGATATTGCCGACCAGCAAGCGGCCGGAGAACCAGCCGCCACAGACGCTCATGGCATGCTGCCTCAGGATGGGCTCAAGCACCGCCGCGTCCATCGGGAAGCGGCGGCCAGTCTCCATGCCGGTGAAGCCGGCCTCACGGGCCTGCCGCAGGCACTCCTCCAGCGAGACGTCGTCGCTCAGTTCGGGAAGGTCGTCGTTCCACCAGGCGATCGGCGCGATGCCAAGCTTGGCTCTCATCGTCATCTCCAATCATGATTTTCGAATGCTGCTGGCTGCCTGCGCAGCGACAAAAAACTGCCGGAACAATGCTCAGGGAGTTTTGCATCGTTCCGGCAGGGGACGCCCCCGCGCGCCCGAACGGTTCAGACACCCACGCGCTGCTTCTTGCGACCTTCGGTTTGCGCGGCATGCGCGTCGCGGACCTGCTGGCGCCCGCTGATCTCGGGCACGCCGACGTCCCACCATGCATCCCCGGGCGTCCAGCTGAAGGCGTCGGAGACGATGGCAATGACGGTGGTTCGGTCGGTGGTCTTCGCCCATTCGATCGCTTGGCCGAGATCGGCAAGGCTTTCGACACGCCGCGCCAGCGCGCCCATGGCTTCCGCGTGCTTGGCGAAGTCGACCGAGAACGGCTCCTTGACCCGGCAGTCCTTGATAAGGTTATTGAAGGAGGCGCCGCCCTTGGCGTTCTGCAGCCGATTGATCACCGCATAGCCGCCATTGTCGCATACCACGAGAATCATCTTGTGGCCGGCGAGCACCGACGAATAGATGTCGGAGTTCATCATCATGTAGGTGCCGTCGCCGATCATGACGATCGGCGTGCGGGTAGGGTCGGCCATGGCCGCGCCCCAGCCGGCAGAGATTTCATAACCCATGCAGGAGAAGCCGAACTCGCAGTCGAAAGTGTTGGGTTCCTTCACCCGCCAGTTCTTCATCACCTCGCCGGGCAGTCCGCCGGCCGCGGTGATCAGCAGGTCACGCTCGCCCGCCTTGGCGTTCACCACGCCTACGACCTGCGCATAGGTCGGGACCGGCTCGTTGGTCGGCTTCTGGAAGCCGTCAAGCATCGTGTTCCACTTGGCGAACTCGATGCGACCCTTGTCTGTCCAGGCCCTCTCCGCTTTCCAGTCGCCGAGGGCACCTTCGAGTTCGCTCACCGTCTCCAGCGCGTCGCCGACGACGGCGAGCGCCCGGTGCTTGGTGGCATCCCAGCGTGCGGCATTGATCGAGACGAACTTTGCGTCGGCCGAGAAGGCGCTCCAGGATCCGGTGGTGAAGTCCATGAGCCGTGTGCCGACGGCGATGATCACGTCGGCTTCCGCCGCCAGCGCGTTGGCGGAGGTTGAGCCGACGATGCCGATCGGTCCGACATGCGCGGGGTGGTCGTGCGTAACCGTGCCTTTGCCGGCAATCGTCTCCGCGAGCGGGATCCCATGCCTTTTGGCGAAATCGCCAAGAACCTTCTCGGCACCCGAATAACGCACGCCACCACCCGAGATGATCAGCGGCCGCTTTGCGCCTTTGAGGAGGCGCGTCGCTTCGGCGAGCCGGCTGCGATCGGGCCGGGGGCGCGGCACCTCATTCACCGTCTGTTCGAAGAAGGCTTCGGGATAATCCCAGGCGATCTCCTGCACATCCTGCGGCAAAGCGATGAAGGCAGGCCCGCAATCGGCCGGATCAAGCAGCACCGCAACCGCCTGCGGCAACGACGAGATGATCTGCTCGGGATGGACGATGCGGTCCCAGTAGCGCGTGACCGCCTTAAAGGCGTCATTGACGTTGATGGTCGGGTCGCCGAAGTGCTCGACCTGCTGCATGACCGGATCGGGCCGGCGACTGACGAAGGTGTCGCCTGAGAGCATCAGCACCGGCAGCCGGTTCGAATGGGCGACACCCGCCGCCGTCACCATGTTCAGCGCACCCGGACCGATCGAGGTCGCCGCAACCATGATCTGGCGCCGGCGCTTCGCCTTTGCAAAGCCGATCGCTGCAAGCGCCATCGACTGCTCATTCTGGCCGCGCCAGGTCGGCAGCACGTGCTTCACCGCCTCGAGTGCTTCAGAAAGGCACGTCACGTTGCCGTGCCCGAAGATGGCGAAGACTCCCGGAAAAAGCGGAACTTTCTCGCCGTCGACGACCGTGAACTGGTTGCACAGATAGCGCACGAGCGCCTGTGCCATGGTCAGACGGACGGTGGCCCTGGTCATCTTTGTCTCCTCCCTAACGACGGTCTTTCCAAATCTATACGGAATGCCCATTGACAAATCAATATGTTTGCAACGATCATTGCAAAAATTCAAACCGGGAGGACTTCTTGCTCAGGATAGCTGTGCTCGGCTGCGGTCGGATTGGCAGGATGCATGCGGCAAACATCGCCGCACATCCTCGTGCGGAACTAGCCACCGTCTATGACATCGACGAATCGTCCGCGGAGACTGTCGCGGCGCGGCACGGCGTTCGCGCTTCGGGATCCGCGGACGAGGTATTTGCCTCGGCAGATGTAGATGCGGTCCTTGTCGCGACGGTGACTGACACGCATGCCGACTACATCGAAAAGGCGGTGGCCGCTGGCAAACCCGTGCTCTGCGAGAAGCCGATCGATCTTAGCCTGGAAAGGGTGAACCGTTGCGCCGAAGCAATTTTGTCCAAGGGCGTGCCGGTCCAGATCGGCTTCAACCGACGTTTCGACCCCGGTCATCGTGCGGCGTGGAACGCCGTACGATCCGGCGAGATCGGCGACCTGCACCAGGTTATTATCACCTCGCGTGATCCGGGCATGCCGCCCCGTTCCTACTACGAGGTCGCGGGCGGGCTTTTTCGCGACATGACGATCCACGATTTCGACCTGGCCCGCTTCATGCTGGGAGAGGAGCCGGAGGAGGTGTTCGCCATCGGTGGCCGGCTGATCGACCCGGCCATGATGGCGGAGCTGAACGACTACGACAGCGTCATGGTCGTGATGCGGACCAAAAGCGGCAAGCAGTGCCACATCAACAACTCCCGAACCTCCACTTATGGCTACGACCAGCGCGTCGAGTTGCTGGGCAGCACCGGCATGGTGATCAGCGGCAACAGGAAGCCTCACGAACTGCGCCGCTACTCGGTCGCGCAAACCGAAGCCGCCGCGCCTTATCTCGACTTCTTCATCGAGCGATACCGCGAAGCGTTCGATGCCGAGATCGACGCCTTCGTCACCTGCGTCGAGAAGGGCGAGCCGCCGCTGGTCGGTTTTGAGGACGGGCGCCGCGCCCTGATCCTGGCTGAGGCGGCGATGAAATCGGCGGTCGAAGGCCGCTTCGTGAAGGTCAGCGAGATCGGATAAGCCATGTACGCGAATTACGGACTGTTCATCGACGGGAAGTGGCGCAAGGCATCCGACGGCGGGACGGCGCCGGTGACGAGCCCGGTGACGGAAAAGCCGCTGGGCGAGGCTCCGGTCGCCACCCGCGCGGACACGGAAGAGGCGCTGGTTAGCGCCGCCCGTGGGTTTTCCGCATGGAAATCCAAGGGTGGTTTTGAGCGCGCGTCCGCCCTGCATGCTATCGCGGACGAGATGATCCGCCGCAAGGACGAAGCCGCGCGGATGATCTCCAGCGAGACCGGCAAACCTATTGCCCAGTCCGAGCGCGAATGGGGGCTGGCGGTCGATCAGTTCCGCTGGTACGCCGAGGAGGCCCGCCGGATCTATGGGCGCGTCATCGAATCGCGCGTGCCCGGCGGTCGTTTCGAAGTTCTGCACGAGCCTGTCGGGATCGCAGCCGCCTTCACCGCCTGGAACTTTCCGGCGGCACTGGTCGCCCGCAAGGTGGCGCCGGCGCTTGGCGCTGGCTGCTCGACCATCGTCCGGCCGTCAAGTCAGACGCCCGGGACGGCGATGCTGATGGTCGACTGCATCCGCGCCTGCAATCTTCCTGCCGGCACCGTCAGCCTGGTCGTTGGGCCCACGAGCACGACCTATGCGCCGATCATGGCTTCGCCGGCGGTGCGCAAGGTGTCCCTCACCGGCTCGACCCGCGTCGGCCAGCAGATGATCCGCGATGCTGCCGACACGGTGAAGAAGGTGTCTATGGAGCTTGGCGGCAACGCGCCCCTGATCGTCTTCGACGACGCCGATCTGGATGCCGCGCTCAACGTCTCCGTGCCGACCAAATACGCCAATTCCGGCCAGGTCTGCGTCACACCGGATCGTTTCTTCGTCCACGAAAGCCTGCACGACGCCTTCGTCGAGGGCTTTGTGCAACGCGCCAAAGCGTTGAAACTGGGCGACGGGCTCGACCCATCCGTGCAGATGGGCCCGCTCATCAATGCCGGCCGGCTTTCCGAGATCGAAGACATCGTGTCCGACGCTATGAAAGCCGGTGCGAAGCTCGTCGCGGGTGGCCGTCGGGTTGCGGCGTTCAATGCCGGCCATTTTCATGAGCCCACGGTCCTGACCGATGTTGCCGACGACATGAGGGTCTTTGCCGAGGAGAATTTCGAGCCGATCGCGGCGATCACCCGGTTTTCCTCGGATGAGGAGGCGCTCGAGCGGGCGAATGCTTCGCCAATGGGATTGTCGGCCTATGCCTTCACGTCGAGCCCGAAGCGTGCGCGCCGCACGGTAGCCGAGCTGAAGGCAGGCATGGTGGGCATCAACAGCTTCGCTCTCGCCGCATCGGAAGCGCCGTTCGGCGGCACGAAATATTCCGGAATGGGTCGCGAAGGCGGCAGCGAAGGTATCGGTGACTACCTCGACACCAAGCTTGCGCAGATCGTGTTCTGAGGAGGCCGCCTTGATCAAGAACGAGCTCAAGCAGATCTGGGCCGAAGGGCGGCCCACGATCAATGGCTGGCTTTCGATCGGCAGTCCATTCACCGCCGAGATCATGGCCGCGCAGGGCTATGACAGCGTGAGCATCGATGTCCAGCACGGCGCGCTCGACTATTCGATGCTGCTTCCCATGTTCCAGGCGATGCGTGCATCCAGGGTGGTGCCCATGGCGCGCGTGCCGTGGCTGGAGCCGGGCATCATCATGAAGGTGCTGGATGCCGGCGCTTATGGCGTGATCTGTCCCATGGTCAACACCTCGGAGCAGGCGGCTGAGTTCGTCAGCTACCTGCGCTATCCGCCGGCTGGCCAGCGCAGTTTCGGGCCGACACGCGCCAACTTTTCGGCGGGCGCCAATTATGCGGCCGAGGCCAATGACGAAATCCTGGCCTTCGCCATGGTCGAGACCGCCGAGGCGATGCGCAATCTCGATGCGATCGCCGCGACTCCCGGGCTTGACGGCATCTACGTCGGTCCCGCCGACTTGACCTTCAGCTTGCACCAGGGACGTCTCGCACCGGCTTTCGACCGCGAGGAGCCTGACATGATCGAGGCGCTGCGGACCATAGTCGCGGCCTGCAAGAGGCATGGCAAACGCGCCGCGCTCCATTGCGGCACGGCCGACTACGCCGCGCGCGCCATCCAATGGGGCTTCGACATGACCACCGTGTCAGGCGACTCCCGCCTGCTCGCAGCAGCGGCCCAGGCGTGTGTTGCCCGCTTTCGCGAATTGACCGGCGCGAAGCCCGCCTCTCTTGAAGCCGGCAAGGGAGGCTATTGATGCCGCACGTTCTGGTCGCCGGAAAACTTCATCCGAGCGGCATCGAACTTCTCGATGCGTCGCCCGGCGTCACCTACGACTATGTCGAAGATGTCTCCGAACCAAGCTACGCACCTCTGATCGGCAAGGCCGATGGCCTCGTCATTCGCACCCAGCCCTTGTCGGCTCCGACCGTCGCACGCGCCGAGAGGTTGAAGATCGTCTCGCGCCATGGCGTCGGCTACGACGCTGTGGATCTATCCTCCCTCAATCGGCGCGGGATCGCTCTCGCGATCGTCGGCGATGTGAACTCGGTGTCGGTGGCCGAGCACGCCATGATGCTGTTGCTGGCGGCAACCAAGCGGCTGATCCGAGCGGATCGTTCGGTGCGCGGTAACGAATGGGGTTGGCGCAACCGGCTGGAGCCAAGCGAACTCTCGGGCAAGCGGCTTCTGATCCTCGGGTTCGGCCGGATCGGCCGCCACCTGGCGCACATGGCGGCGGCATTCGGCATGGACTTGCGTGCCTATGATCCATTCCTTGAGAGGCAAGGCTGGCCGGAGGGGCCGGTCGCGCCGGTGAGCGATTTGCAAACGGGACTCGCCTGGGCCGATGCGATCTCCGTCAACGTACCCAAGGCCGAGCGCCCGGTGATCGGCCCCGTGGAACTCTCGGCGATAAAACCGACTGCTGTTCTCATCAACACAGCGCGGGGCGGCATCGTCGACGAGGCGGCGCTGATTGCGGCGCTGCGAGCGGGGCGCATCGCAGCCGCCGGTATCGACGTCTTCGACGATGAACCACCCGCCGCGGACCATCCGCTCTTCGGCTTCGACCAGGTGATTCTGACGCCGCACATTGCCGGGCTCACCGCCGAGTGCGGCGAGCGCATGGCAATCTCGTCCGTGCAGAACGTGCTCGATTTTTTCGCCGGGCGGATCGACTCAGCGCTGGTGGTAAACGGAGCCGAGTTGAATGGCCGGTGAAAAACCTCAACTCAGAATCGGCCTGATCGGCACCGGCTTCATGGGCAAGACCCATGTGTTCGGCTTTGCTGCCGCACAACGTGTCTTCGATCTTCCCTACGAACTGGTGCTCCACACGGTTGCGGACAGAACCGAGGACCTCGCCGCGCAGGCGGCGCAGGCCTTGGGGTTCGCGCGGGCGAGCGGGGACTGGAGGCGTCTGGTCGAGGACCCGGAGATCGATATGATCGATATCACGGCGCCGAACGGCTTCCACAAGGAGATGGCGCTCGCCGCCATTGCCGCCGGCAAGCACGTCTATTGCGAGAAGCCGCTGGCGCCCCTTGCGGCGGATGCCCGACGGATGGCCGAGGCGGCGGAAGCGGCCGGCGTCAGGACGCAGGTCGGGTTCAATTATCTCTGCAACCCGCTGCTCGCGCTGGCGCGGCAGATGATCCGCGCGGGCGAGTTGGGCGAGATCCGCAGCTATCGCGGCATTCACGCCGAGGACTACATGGCGGATGCGGAAAGCCCATTTACCTTCCGGCACGATCCTGTCGGCGGCGGCGCATTGGCGGATCTGGGCAGCCATGCTCTGGCCACGGCGGAGTTTCTGCTTGGCTCGGTGGAACGGGTCCTCGGCGATTCCGTCACCGTCATAGCGAGCCGTCCGGATGGCCGAGGCGGGCGCCGGACCATCGAGGTCGACGACATCGGTCGCGCATTTCTGCGTTTTGCCAATGGTGCATCCGGCAGCATCGAAGCGAGCTGGGTCGCCACCGGCCGCAAGATGCAGCACGATTTCGAGGTTTATGGCACCAAGGGGGCGCTCGTCTTCAGCCAGGAGCGCTTCAACGAGCTGCATTTCTACAGCACGGCCGATCCCGGCGGCCGGCGTGGCTTTCGGCGCATCGAGGCCGGTCCGGATCACGATCCCTATGGACTCTTCTGCGTCGCACCAGGCCATCAGCTCGGCTTCAACGATCTGAAGGCTATCGAGATTGCGCGGTTCGTCGATGCGATCGCCGGGAAGCGAGACGAGTCTTTCGGCTTCCGGGCCGGCCAACGCATCCAGGAACTCGTGGAGGCAATTCAGGGCTCGGCCCGGGAGAGCACGTGGCTGCGAACAGACTGATGCGAGGGAGAGTTGGTCGCCGCCCCGCATGCGTCTGAAATAAACGTTGCATGTTTGTACATTTTGCAATATAGATTGCAGCCGGAGAGAGGTACGTCGGCTGAGTGCTCAAGTCGACGTCGCACAGGGAGGAGAATGTGTCTGTGCTGGACGTACGAAGCGTCTCGAAAAGCTTTGGTGCTATCCGCGCCTTGTCAGATGTTAGCTTCGCGGTTGCTGCCGGCGAGGTGGTTGGCCTGATGGGCGACAACGGTGCCGGGAAATCGACCATGGTGAAGCTGATTGCGGGGAACTTCCCACCCTCCGACGGCGAAATCGCGGTGGACGGCAAGGTCTGCCATTTCCACAAGCCGATCGAGGCACGGGGCGAAGGGATCGAGGTCGTCTATCAAGATCTGGCCTTGGCCGACAATCTGACGGCCGCCCAAAATGTCTTTCTCGGCCGCGAGATGAAGAAGGGATTTTGGCCGCTCAGCGTGCTCGACAAGCAGGCGATGATCAACCGCTCGGCAAAACTGTTCGCGGAGCTGAAGTCGGAGACGCGGCCGCGCGATCTGGTCAAAAAAATGTCAGGCGGCCAGCGGCAGGCGGTCGCCATTGCCCGCACCCGGCTATCCAACTCCAAGCTCGTGCTGATGGATGAGCCGACCGCGGCGATTTCGGTCCGCCAGGTAGCCGAGGTGCTGGAGCTGATCCGGCGGCTCAAATCGCAAAATGTGTCGGTAATGCTGATCAGCCACCGCATGCCCGATGTGTTCGCGGTCTGCGACCGCATCATCGTGCTGAGACGCGGCTCGAAAGTGGCCGACAAGGCGACGGAGAAGACATCGCCGGAGGAGATCACCGGCCTAATTACGGGAGCGATCCGTGATGCATAGCCAGAGCGACATGCTGAAGGAAGGCCATGCGTCCATCGGTGATGTGGTCGGCATAATAGAGCAGAGCGTTTTCCAGAAGATGATCGCCAGCCAGGCCTTCTGGGTCGCGATCGCGCTTTTCGTGTTGGTGGTCTTCATGACGTGGCTGGAGCCCAGCTTCGGCACGGTCGACAACGTTACCAACACCACCCGCAATTTTGCACCTATCGCCATCATGGGGCTGGGCATGACGGTGGTGCTGATCACCGGCGGCATCGATCTGTCGGTCGGCTCGGTGATGGGGCTGGTCGCGATCGTCGCCGGCCTGCTGCTCACTTGGCACCAGCCTTGGTATGTGGCGTTTGGCGCGGGTCTGCTCGCAGGCATCGCCTGCGGAGCCTTCAACGGTTTCTTCGTGGCCTATATCGGCATGCCGTCCTTCGTGGTGACGCTAGGCATGCTGTCGATCGCGCGCTCGCTGGCGGTCGTGCTGTCCGGCAACCAGATGCTTTACCAGTTCGGACCCGATGCGCCGATCGTCAAGGCCATCGGCCAGGCCAAATGGCCGAGGCACACGCCTGACGGCTGGGTGCCTCATTGGATCCCGGAACTGTCCTCGCAGTTCTGGGTGATGGTGATCCTCGCGCTCATCGTCGGCTCCGTCTTCATTTTCACCGCCTGGGCGCGCCACCTCTTCGCGATCGGCGGCAACGAGAACGCCTCGCGGATGACCGGCGTCCCCGTCGACTGGATCAAATTCCAGGCCTATGTCTTCTGCGCATTTACCGCATCGATCGCGTCCCTGCTGCTGCTCGGCTACAGCGGCTCGGCCATCAACGCGATGGGAACCGGCTACGAGTTGAGGGTGATCGCCGGCACCGTCATCGGGGGGGCCAGCCTGATGGGCGGCTACGGAACCGCGTTTGGCGCTGTGATCGGTTCGGCCTTCCTCGAGGTCATCCGCAACGCGCTGCTGATGGCCGGGATCGATTCGAACTGGCAGGGCGCCTTTGTCGGGGCCTTCATCATTCTTGCCGTGCTTCTCGGCATGCAGACCTCGGGCAAGTCGCTGCGGGCGACGCTGGAGGGTATGTTTACCTGGAAGCGCAAATAGAATCCGGCGGCCGCAAGCCGTCGGGGATAGTGGACGTCAAAACAAAGTGGAGGAACAGGTGAAAAAATACATTCTGACGGCGGCCGTGGCGTTTTCCGCGCTGATGGCAGGGCAGGCCTATGCCCAGCAGAAATACGTCTTCGCCCTTGTGCCGAAGAACATGAACAATCCTTTCTTCGACCAGGCTCGTGACGGCTGCAAGAAGGCCGAAGCCGAATCCAGCGGCGCGATCGAATGCATGTATATCGGCCCCGGCGAGCATGGCGGCGGCGAGGAGCAGGTGCAGATCGTGCAGGACCTGGTGGCCAAGAAGGTCGACGGCATCGCCGTCGCCCCGTCGAACGCCGCGGCAATGGCCGTCGCGCTTCAGGCCGCCAAGGAAGCGGGCATTCCCGTGCTTACCTGGGACTCGGATGTGCTACCGGAGAACAAGGACCTGCGTGTCGCCTATATCGGCACGCACAATTACGAAATTGGCGTCAACCTCGCCAAGATCGTGCAGACCATCAAGCCGAAAGGCGGCACCATCTGTATCCAGTCGGGCGGAGCTGCCGCGGCCAACCACAATGAGCGCATGAAGGGTATACGCGATACGCTGGCCGGCAAGGAGTCGGCCGCCTCGCCAGGTGATGCCCTGACCGGCCAGAACGGCTGGACGGAAGCACCGGGCTGCCCTCTCTATACCAACGACGACTTCCCTCTGTCGGTTCAGCAGTTCCAGGACTTCATGGCGAAGACGCCAAACCTCGACGCCTTCGTGCCGACAGGCGGCTTTCCGCAATTCATACCGGATGCGAATCGCGCTGCGGTCGAGCCGTACAAGGATAAGATCGCCAAGAAGGAGCTGGCTCTGGTCGTCGCCGACACGCTGCCGGTGCAGATGGACCAGATGAAGGAAGGCCTGTCGCTCGGCCAGGTCGGACAGCGGCCGTTCGAAATGGGCTACAAGACCATGCTGGCGCTGAAGGACATCAAGGACGGCAAGCCCGCGCCGGCCGACCCGACCTACACCGGTCTCGACGTCTGCACCCCCGAAACCGCCGACACCTGCATCGGAAAGTAGGCGGGGGGCGCGCAACTCTGCGGCGGGCGAGGGATGACTCTTGCCCGCCTTTGCCCCTGAGAGGCGACAACAGACCCATCGAGCGACTGGCTCAAATCGACCGCTGCCGTCAGGCCTCAGAGACGCTCCGCTGGCCACGGCGTGACCATTTTTAGACGAGTGCCGGGAGTGATCCCATTCGGGAGGAGCAATTGAGAAAGATACGATATGCCGTGGTGGGCGCGGGCTGGATCACACAGGAAGCCTTTATGCCCGGTGTGTCCCAGACCGGAAACTCGACAATCACGGCGATCGTCAGCGGCTCGGCCAAAAACGCCGCCAAGCTCGCCGAATTCTACGGCGTGGAACACGTCTTCAGCTATGAGCAGTACGACCAGATGCTCGCATCGGACGTCGCCGATGCAGTTTACGTGGCATTGCCGAACTCCATGCATGCCGACTATGCGATCCGAGCCCTGAGAGCCGGCAAGCACGCGCTCGTTGAGAAGCCGCTGGCCACGACCGAGGCGGAATGCGAGGCGATGATCGCCGCCGCCAATGAGAGCGGAGCGTACCTGATGACGGCGTATCGGCTGCACAACGAGCCCGGCACTGTCGAGGTGCTGGAGCGCATCCGCAGCGGTGAGATCGGCGATCCCCGCATCTTTGCCGCGGTCTTCTCCTTCGTAGCGTCGTCCGACAATCACCGCCTCAAGGCCGCCTATTGGGGCGGTCCCTTGCAGGACATCGGCGTCTACTGCCTGAATGCCGCGCGCCATATCTTTGCCACTGAGCCGATCGAGGCAGTCGCGGTAAGGAGTTTCGGCAGCGCCTCAGTCGGGGAGGTAGAGGAAAGCATTGCCGTGACGTTGCGCTTCCCCGAGGGCCGGCTTGCACAGTTCATTGCCAGCTTCGGCGCGGACAATTCGGATTTTTACCACGTGGCCGGAACGAAGGGGAGCGTAACGGCCGACCCTGGCTTCCGTTTCGAGACTGCCGTGCAAATGAAGCTTCGGCATGGCGACATCAGAACCGAAAAGACGTTCCCGCAGACAGACCATTTCGCCGGACAGACCGCGTATTTCTCCGACTGCATCCTGAATGCACAACCGCCTGAAGCCGACGGTGGAGAAGGATTTGCCGACGTGCGCGCCCTGCTTGCCATTGAGCGCGCCGCCAGCACCGGTCAGCCTCAGAAGATAGACACGCCGGCACGGCAGGTTCATCCTACTGCGGATATGATCCGCATCTTGCCTACAACGGACCAGCGGCTGCTTCTCTGACGCGCTTTCGCCCGCGGAGCCGGCCAGGATTCATTGCGAGAAGCGTCTCACGAAACGGCATCGCGTACCGCGTTGTACCGTGCAACCGTTCATGCGGAGGCAGTCACGATCTTGTTTCCGAACGTGCTCGACGGGCTGCGCTGGGTGAAATTCATCCAGGCGGCCGCCGACTCGCACGAGGCCGGAAAAGCCCGGACAACCGGCTGGCTTGACTGAACGCATTGGAATAATACGGAGGTCAACTTGAGTATACGCGTTGGAATTGTCGGCGTAGGGGTAATGGGTGCGGATCACGCGCGGATGCTCGCATCACCTCAAGCCCGGCTTGCCGCCCGACGGGAGCATTCCGCCCATCATCGCTGCCCTGAAACCATGGTTCGAAAAGCAGCTATCGATGATCTCCTCCGGCTCTGGCCTGGCCGAAGACATCCGTTATGGGCTCGGCCACTGGCAAGGCCTGACCCGCTTCCTGGACGATGGCCGCCTGGAACTCGACACCAACCCGGTCGAAAACGCGATCAGGCCAGTATGCCTGACCAGAAAAAAATGCCCCGTTTGCAGGTCACGAAGTCGGGGCCGAAAATTGGGCGCTGCTCGCCTCCATCGCCACCTGCAGGCTCAACGACGTCAACCCGGTCGCCTACCTCGCCGAAACCCTCGACGCCATCATCAACGGCCATCCGCAGACCCAGATCGAGGAACTCATGCCCTGGCAATTCCGGAAAACGTCAAGCCCAAATCCACAGGCGATCCGCGAGGCGCTCACCCTAAGTTTATCATTGACGGTCTGACTTGACGTCTGGCCCGAGGGCGGCGTTCGCTACTATTCCGAAACTTAAGGTTTCGCCCTACCGCGTAATTGGGGTCGGCTGTCTTAAGAGGGCCGCTGCCCACGGTGCCTACTTCTTAACGCATTGGCGGACTGGTGCGGCCGAGCAAACTTCGCCCACGCCGCAGTCCAGGTCGCGTGAACAAGGTTTCGGCATTTGCGGTGGCTCCAGCGTGACGAAGGGCGTCCTCGGCTCTTCCCCCGGTCTCGCCGTTCTCGGGAGGAAGGCGCCGGGATCACCGAGCGACTTCACATATCGATAGAATGACCGAATGTCGCTCTCCGGCATGACGCGAACGTTGTACCAAGGCATCGGCGGCAATGTGCGAAGTGTCTTGATGTAGGTTACATACCCGTCTTCGCTAAGGTCTTGCGCGCTCCATCTCAGATTGCTTGCATAGGTTGTGCCCCACGGCCCCCGCCAACCTATTACTTTCCCTCTCAATGCCTTGGTGGGGTCGAGTGCGCCTTCGGCTTCCCTGTAGCCGTCAGTATGGCAGTCGTGACAGCTGCCGATGATGGAAACCAGCCGTCCTCTCTCGATAGACACCTCCTCTGCCGCAAACGCTGCCCCCGATGCTGTCAATATTGCTGAGCCAACCAGGAGCTTAATGAAGTGCATGGTAGCCTCCAGCGCCCTCACACCGCTCGCTCAAAGCCAATAACAACGTCGAGACTTTACCACAATTTTGAAAGTTGGGGTGGGGAAAGCAACGGATCGTTGGAGGCAATAGTCCCTAAGAGGCTCCTGGGACACTGTCGACAATCGCAGCACAGCACTACGTTCGACAACTGGGCGCTGCTCGCCTCCATCGTGGCCACCTGCAGGCTCAACGACGTCAACCCGGTCGCCTACCTCGCCGAAACCCTCGACGCCATCATCAACGGCCATCCGCAAACCCAGATCGAGGAACTCATGCCCTGGCGATTCCGGAAAACGTCAAGCCCAAATCCATAGGCGATCCGCGAGGCGCTTACGCTTCCACCGCAACGGTCTCGCTGCCTTCGCCCCTGCGCACCGAGATCAATTCGGGTCTGTCGCGAGGAACGGCCTATCCCGCGGACTGGCGTCCTCGCTTCACCGATGCCCATCGCCTGCAGGCCCAGGCCTGGATCCATTCAATACTCAGCGGAATTCCGGCCGGAGCAAGCTGCTGGACGGATACCGGGCTGCAATCGCCGCCGAGGCGGGTCTGCAATCACTATCAGAAGGGCGAAAGGCAGTTATTGGCGCAATGAGTAAGCCAGAACTGTACAAATAGCTGACGGCATTTGAATTCATAATGACCTCGGCAGCCGACTAATAATCTTCTTTTTCAGGCCCCTCCCGTCAGCGTGTTCCACGCAGCCGGTGCGCTGCTTCGGCTCGTCGCAGGGACACGTGCGTGTTCTGTAGGATCATTTCGCGAAACGCCTCGTTTGATACTGCAAAGTTGTACCATCGTGTCCAACATCAGATGGGACGCAGTCCCAACAAACATGCAGTTCAGACAGTCGATTACGCGTCTTTGTTGAAGTGGTGCTGTACCAAATGCAGTACCGGCCTTGAAACGGTTGATCCAGTTCGTCGCTCATCAGGCCATAAGCCGCGGGCGGCTGTGTACGGCAGGGCTGAACGAAACCTCATTCACGCTCCCTCGCTACTCCGTGAGACCCCTCATTTCCTTTCTCGCAGCCTCAGTCCGGTACTCAAGGTATTTGGCCAAATCGGCGAGATGGACGCCCTTGGCACACTTCTGACTGTCCTCGATCCGCACGAGCGGAAGGGCAATTTCCCCCATGGAAATCTTTCGGACCAACTTCGGCGGCGTCAGGTGGGAGAAATAGTCTCGGCAGACCTCATCGATCGGGATGATGGCCTTGCCACCATACTGAGCCATCAAAAGCAGTGCTGTGTTCATTCCAGGTTGCTATCCCTGTTAGGAGCTTGGCAGACTAGCAAGCCGCCCAACGGGTTCAACGGCCGGGCAGGGGCGCGCGTGCAAAAGGGTGGGCGCGACCTAAGCAACGGCCGGGGCGTTCAAGTCGCTAGAGGGATACCGCCAATACAGTGCTGTGACCGAGTTCGTTTGCTGACGGGCTTCTTAATCGGCGCAAATCGGTCCGACTCCAACCTCCGCAACCAGTTCCAGCATAAATCACTAATAGTCGCGATCTGATCAAAGCCCCGCCGGAAAAAACGGCAAGGCTTTTCCCACGGCAGGTTTGGCGAAGCGCGGAAGGGCACTCTGCCGCCCAGAGTAAGCGGCCTGCACGGTGAAGACGAGAGGGACGCTTTTCCAAGCGCGGAGTTCGAATCCCTCCGAGCCCACCAAGTCGCCTCCCTGCAATGCTGGCCTGGACCTGTCAAATCGTCACGTTAATGATGTCGGTATCGGTGGTTGCGTGTCCCCGCAACCACTTCTGTCATAGTACGATAACCGTCTCGGTCTAACCGAGGCGGTTTTTTCGTGTGGCGAGTTTGAAAATGTCTGGATTGCGTGAGGCCGTGAGGCCGGGCATTAAGGCGCATATTTTGCGGGAAGGCCTTCATGAACCTCAATCATCGGCAGAATGCGCCGTGCAGCGTAACCATCCGGTGTGGACCGCGGCAGACGCCGTTTCGCGTGTTAGACTGCTTGGCATGGAGATCGACACCGACAAGATTGACGCGTGCAGCGGTGGTGCTTCGACGTAGAAATCGGAAAACACGCTCGCGGCAACTCTGCACTACGCGGATGCGCGCCCATCTCCGGCCACGCAACATCGATCCGCAATTCGGAGCCATGTAGTGGTAGGTGGCGGCGCAGGACCGCTACATCGCCAGAGCCATTACCTGAGATAGTGGGTTTGAGGTGGTGGTAGAGGGAAGGGCGCTGGAAACTAACCTTCTCCATTTTCGGCAATTCGCCAACCGTCGCGATCTCGCGATTGAGCAGTGTCCTCCAGTCACTCATAGCCTGTCATCTCGAGATAGCCGCGCCCGGCATGGGTGCCCTCAAATCGGATCGGGCCTTCCCAATAGGGAGAGCGTGTGTCCATCCAGGCTTCTGGGTTTAGCGTCCGGATGGTCACATCCACTCCGTTTTCCGGCAATTGCACCCTCCAGCGGATCGGCACGCTACGTCCCGCGACTGCCGCCGTTTCGAGCGGCGTCACC
Organism: Mesorhizobium sp. M0678; assembly: GCF_040320505.1. Lineage (NCBI taxonomy): Bacteria > Pseudomonadati > Pseudomonadota > Alphaproteobacteria > Hyphomicrobiales > Phyllobacteriaceae > Mesorhizobium > Mesorhizobium sp. M0678. The sequence continues at coordinate 19,978 of NZ_JAMYPT010000030.1, forward strand.
CTTAGCGCGCCGGGGGCCTGCGGCTGCGGCCTGCCGTCGGCCTTGATCCATGTGGCCGATGTAAAGCCCGCGCCTCCGTCGCGCAGGCGAAAGCCCATCATCTTTTCGCCGCTGTCGAAATGCAAGGAGAACCAGTCCCACCCGGTCTGATCCTCAGCCAGCGGCTGCGAGGACCATTCGTGGTCCAACCACGCCTGACCGGACACCGCGATCACGCCCGCCGGAAGGGTCAGTGTACCGGTCACGTGGTAGAATGGTTGCGAGTAGTAATAGCTCGCCTGCCCCTTCTCGGATTTCACCGAGTAGCCCTGCACTCCCTGCGGCACCAGAGGGCCTTTGGCGTCCAGTGCCAGTTCGTAGGAAAACGCCTGTCCCGCCGCGTGCAGATCGAGCGCCGACAGCGCATCCGCCTCTGGCAGGGCCCGACCTGCCATCTGCCAGTTGTCAATCCAGGCCGCAAAGGGTGCAGCCGAAACCCCCGCCTGGCCGATGCCGCCCCGTGCCAGCCGTTCGGCCACGAATTGGTGCGTTCGCGTCGTCAGCCCGGCATGGCCCATCCAAAGCTGCGGACTGGACCAGCCGGACCGCTCCACCGGGGCCAGGGCGGATCGGAAAAGAGTCCATTGCACGCCATAGTCCGCTCCATCCGCAGCTTGCAGGTTGGCCGTCAAATACCACCATTCGATCCGGTAACCGGGGTGCGGGCCGTGGTCTGCCGGAAAGTTGAATGCAGTCCCCGGCTGCGGCACTGAAAACCCGTCAGCCTCTGTGCCAAGCCCAGCAAAACCCTGGCCAAAGGCAGGTGCGGCCAAGCTCATGTAGATCAGCAATGCTCTAACGCTCATGTGCAAATACCTTCAGCAAATCCGATGGCGAAAGACGCGCCAGCCGCCAGGCAGGCACGGCGGCTGCAAGTCCGGCCGCCAGCAACGCGAGCGCCGCCAGCCGCGCCCAGTCACCGGGAAAAAGGTGCATCGGCAGACGCCAGCCAAAAGCCTCCACATTCACCACCGCCAGTAGAACAAAGGCGAGCCCGATACCTACAGGCAGAGCGGCCAGCATGGTCAAGGCTGCCAACAACAAGCCGCGCCAAAGCTCCAGCCATACGAGGTGGCGGCGGGGCAGACCCATGGCCCAGACCGGCGCCAGTTGCGGTAGGCGCATCCCCGACAGGGTCATGAGGCTCGCAAACATCGCCAGCCCCGCGACTCCCAGCGTCAGCACATTCAGCGCGGCTGTCACTCTGAATGTGCGCTCAAACACTTTGAGCGAAAAGACCTTGATCCCGGCCTGGTCAATCACGTTCTGCGCGGGCAGCCCGAATTCCGCCCGCAAACCCGCAGCCAGTGCTTCGGCCTTGCCGGGGGCAATCCGAATGGCATAGCGCAGGCGGGAGACGTCAGGATAGTGCTGGAGCAGTGTGTCGATCCCGATGATCACTTGGCCGATCGGGTTGCCATAGTCGGCATAGACGCCGACGATGCTGGCCCGCCAGCCACCGGGCAGCGTGATCTGGTCCCCTAAGCCCAACTCCTGGCGCCGCGCCAGTTGTTCGTTGATCAGGGCGCCGTCGCCTGTGGCGATCCGGTCCCACACCCCTGGCACTGCAGAGAGGATCGGCCAGTTGTCGCGATAGGTGCCATGATCGGCCACGCCGTATATTGCCGCGGGCTGGCCTGCGACCCGGCCCTCAATGCTCCAGATCGGCAGGACCGCGTCGCTGCGCTGGGCCAGCCAGTCGCGTATCGCCGTGGCCTCTGCTTCGGTGCGGGCGGTCACGTAAAGCTCTGAGGCGAGACGCTGATCGAGCCAGCCGGTGAAGGTCAGCCGAAAGCTCGACACCATCGTGCTGACGCCCACATTGACGGCCAGCGCAAGCAGCAGTGCCATTAGCGCCAATGACAGGCCGGGAAGCTGTTGACGCGTGTCGGCCCAAAACCATTCAGCCAATGGTCCACGCGCCAAGCGGCCGCCAAGGTGCAATATCCCCGTCAGCACGAGCGGCAGCGCCAGTGCCGCCCCCAACAGCAGTGCCGCCAGAAGCGCAAAGCCCGCCTCGAGGCCGGATCCGAAGTGTGCAATTCCCGCCGCCGTCAACAGGAGCACCATCGCAGCCACGCCTTGCGCGCGCAGGGCCCGCTCCGAAGCCCGCGCCCAGGCCCGAGGCTGGGCCGGCGCAAGCAGCGGCAGGTGCCATAGCCGCCAGAGGCTTTGTGCGGCCGCTACCAGCGTGCCGATTACCGCGATCGCCAGCCCCGCTGCCCACACTGCGGGGCGGATCGACAGCGTTCCCGGCACATCGGCCCCGTAAAGTCCGCGCAGGGTGGCGGCGACGTCGGGCAAAAGGGCCGAGGCGACTACATAGCCAAGTGCCACGCCCACCAATCCCGCGAGGAGGGCGAAGATCAGCAGCTCGGCGATCAGCAAAAGGACCAGCACGCGGGCCGGCAAGCCCAGTGCGCGCAGCGTGCGAAACACCGGGCGGCGCTGTTCAAAAGCCAGACCGATGGCGGAATGCACGATGAAGAGCCCCACCGCAAAGGCAAGAAAACCGAAAGCCGTCAGGTTCAGGTGAAAACTGTCGGTCAGCCTGGCAAGATCCCCCGTTTCACTCGGCTCGCGCAGGGTCAGGCCGGGGGCTGTCACCTCTAGAGGGGCACGGCCAATCGGTTGGTCCGGCCAGAGCAAAAGACGAGAGATCTTGTCCTTTGCCCCAAGCAAGACCTGCGCCTGCCCGATGTCGGTGAGGACTGTGCCAGGCGGCAAACCCTCGGCCACGCGCACGGGAGGTGTTGCTTGCTCGGTTAGTCGTGCCGCGGTTTCCGGAGTTGCATAGAGCACCCCGGGCGCCGTGATGAACGGCAATAGCTCATCACCCACTGCAACATCCACCTGCTGCGCCTGCGGCGGCAAAGTCAGTGGGTCAATGCCGAGGACGCGCAACCGCACATCCCCAAACCGCATTTCACCTTCAATCACCGGCGAAGCCAGCCAGCCTGCTCGCCGCAGTCTCACAAACACCTGTTGATCCATCCGGGTCCCGTCCTCACGCACCAGTTGCGCGAGCCGGTCCTGCCCAAGGATCGCCGCTGCACGGTCATAGCTCGCCCGCGCCTCACCGTTGATCGCCTGAATCGCTGACCACAACGCCGTTGCCAGCGATAGCCCCAAAAGCAGCATCGCCAGTTGGACAGGCCGCCTGCGCCAATGCGACAAGAGCGCTGACAACCCGGTCCACACCATCAAGCCAGCCGTCCCGCGTGCAGGTGAACGTGGGCGTTCAGCCGGTTTGCCAGACGGTTGGAATGGGTAACCATTAACAGGGCGGCACCCGTTTCAGCCACCAGCGACAGCATAAGATCGAGTACAGCGTCCCCTGTTGCCTCATCGAGATTGCCCGTGGGCTCATCGGCCAAAACCAGCCGGGGCCGAACGGCTAGGGTCCGCCCAATCGCCACCCGCTGTTGTTGCCCACTCGACAGCTGTTCAGGGTAGCGCGTTAGGACCTTGGCCAGGCCCAGCCGTTCAGCAAGGACCTTCAGCCACGCCGGATCAGGACGGCCGGCAAGTCGAGCCTGAAAGGCAAGGTTGGCTGCCACATCAAGCGAAGGGATCAGGTTGAACTGCTGGAACACAAGTCCGACTGTTCCCCGCCGCAGGGCGGCAAGGGCCGTATCGTTCAGCCCCACAATATTGGTACCGCCAAGGTGGATTTCTCCCGCATCAGGGCTGTCGAGCCCTGCAACGAGGTGCAAAAGCGTGCTCTTGCCGCTGCCAGACTCGCCGGTCAGCGCAAGGCTCTTGCCCGCCTCCAGCGAAAGATCGATCCCGTGCAGAACATGCAACGGCCCTTCGCCAGTGGGGTAGAATTTGTCGATCTGGTCCAGCCTCAGCAGCATGTTACTCCCCGGAGGCCCGCGTGCTTCTGACACGGCATGCCAGTGAAATAGCGCCAAACAACGACCCCTTTCATACAGCCTCCAAACCCACTGCCTTAATTGGACAATGGTTTTCTTCAGAGGCTCGCGTTTTGCATCTAACGCGACCTCCACTTGGAATTCGATGTACAATTACGATCTAGAGCGGTTCTCAGCTAGGCGGGATAGGCGTTGACCGTGCCGTCGCAACTCACTCTCCAAACGGAACTGGAGCGCTGCCTTCAATTCCTCAGCAGTGCCGATGCCGTTGCTGAAAAGCGCCATGATTATGCCTGCAGCCTGGTCACACTCAGGCGTGCTTGGCTCTATGCCAGCCTCACGGGAATACGCGATCAAACCTTTCGGGCAAAGAGTTCCTCTTCGATCTTTGCGCGGTTGTTTCCATACTTTTTTACCAGCCTGAGGGCATCAGCCCGTTCGAGATGGTGCTTCTTCATGAGGTACCCGACTTCATAGTCTTCGCCACCGTCGACCCGTGCTCTGTCTTGCGGACCACGCTTTGACTTGTCGTCTGCCATGACAACCTCCATGGGCGATCGCCTCGCCCAAACGTGTCAAGGATAATCCTCTAATCGACGGGGACAAGGACGTAGTCGCCAACCATGTCGAAACCGCACAACTCCGCGGTCGCAGGGATAAGCCGATCCCTTACGGGGAACGCTTTGCTCGTCCGCCGTTCGAAGCGTCGAGGTCTTCTGGGCTGGTACACGTTCTTGCGGCCGTGGGAGGAAGCTTTCCGCGCGACATCACGAATGGAGTCCCTTGATGCATCGAAGGTCGCCAAATAACCCGCTTCGGCTGTGGCTGCTTCCGGTTTTGCGTTCGCGAGCGCTTCAATCTCAATCAAGAACGGCATTTCAAACATGCCATCGTAGCCGAGAAAATGGAGGTATTGTCCGGCCTCGTCGTAGCTGCGGCTTCGGTTCGGAAAAGTCAGCGCCAAGGTTGAACATACCTCAAGCCGTCAAGAACCGCGTAGCGAACGTCTGTTGCAGGCTCGCGGCCTTGCGTCTCTTCGCATTGTGCGCGTTCAGAATTACGGCGGTTTCGAAGCTAAACTGCCACTCGCTTGATCCCGCTGCCCGGCCAGCGATGGAGCCGGGCTACTCTAGCACAGACTCTGCCCGTCGATCACCTCGATCGGCACGGACTCCAGACCGACATCGTCGAACAGCCGCGCATTTGACCGCGTTCGCCAAATTAATGGCCGGATCTTTGCGAAGCCTCCGCATTTTTGTGGGGGGAAGCCCTCCCAGCATCATCGTGATTGGACTTCACGATCGGTCGGAGTCACGCTGGCCGCAGGTATAAGAAGGATATGGGTGGGCCAACTATCGTCCGAATAGGAGGCTAAAATGAAGCACCAGACGCTTGAGCAACTGCAGATCGTCGCCGAGATCGATCAGGACTACCTGCGCCAGGCCATGTCGCGCAGCGAACGTCTTGAACGCTGGGCGGAGCTCCTTGAACGGAACCCTGACCGGCGACTCTCGACGCTACACCAAACCGAGTATCAGCCGGTTAGGTCACGCGGGGCCATGCGCGGCGACGGCTCGCCGATCTCAGTCGCTTTCGAGGATCCTGTCCTCCGCGCCGCCGGGTTGGAAAGCGACAACTACGGCGAAGCGAAGCGGTTCTTCGAACTGACCGACAGGCAATTGCATGAGATCATCTGCTATTGTCATTTCGGCGCGACGGTGAGCGCCGTAACGGCCGCCCGTCACATCCGTGCGGCGATTGCCGGGAGACAGCCCGGCATGTTCGCTCGGATGCGTGAGGCGTTCGTCGGATAAAGCCGGAGCCGTTTCGCAGCATCATTTTTGAAGCGGCTCGCATGGAAAGCCGCCGCCGTAGCGCGGGCAAGCGCTCCCCACGCGGGGAGGCTGCGTTGCATGAGGGGGTGCGGCTTTCCGCAGGAGCACGCCGACGCCCCTCCTGCATCTTTTCCATCCGACCCGGAAAGATCCCAATGCTGCCAGTACTTCCGTGGTCAGCGCCGTGGTTCAAAGGCTCGAACAGAGCGACATGCGCGCCGGATAAGCGCTATACATTCGCTGTCGAAAATTCGGTGCTTCATGGTGGGTCGAAGGTCGCGGACCTATGTCGATCGGGACCGGGAAAGCCAAATCGTGCCAAATTTTCGCGAACTGTATATATCTCTCGATGCACATTCAATCAAGGCTCGATAGGTTTGTCTCGTAATTGCGGATTAATATAGTCTGTTGTCGGCAAAATTAAGAGGGATGAATTACAATAAAATTGCTTATGGCTCCGCCTTTCGGACGGCCAAAAGCGCCGGTAAAAACGACTGATTTCATTTCAAATATTTTCGGTTTGAGGAATTAAAAATTTGGCACTCCTATCATTCGAGTGCCAAAGGGGCTATGTTAAGTGTTGCAGTCGCTCTATGTGCGGCGGCAGAAAGAACCCCCAATGAAATTCCGGCCACTCCACGACCGCGTCGTCATTCGGCGCGCGGAAGGCGATACCAAATCCAAGGGCGGGATCATTATTCCCGACACCGCCAAGGAAAAGCCTCAGGAAGGCGAAGTGATCGCCGTGGGCCCGGGCTCGCGTGACGAGAGCGGCAAGCTGATCCCGCTCGACGTCAAGGCCGGCGATCTCATCCTGTTCGGCCAATGGTCCGGCACCGAGGTCAAGATCGACGGCGAGGACCTCCTGATCATGAAGGAGAGCGACATTTTGGGCATCGTCGAGAAGATCAAAGCGGCCAAGAAAGCCGCCTGACCGGGCGATTTCCGATCCCGCAATTTCAAGACTGAACTGGACGTAAATCATGTCTGCCAAGGAAATCAAATTCGCTACCGATGCCCGCGACCGGATGCTTCGCGGCGTCGAAATTCTGAACAACGCCGTCAAGGTGACGCTCGGCCCCAAAGGCCGCAATGTCGTCATCGACAAGGCCTATGGCGCGCCGCGCATCACCAAGGATGGTGTCGCCGTCGCCAAGGAAATCGAGCTTGCCGACAAGTTCGAGAACATGGGCGCCCAGATGGTGCGCGAAGTGGCCTCGAAGACCAACGACCTCGCCGGCGACGGCACGACGACAGCCACGGTGCTGGCCGCTTCCATCCTGCGCGAAGGTGCCAAATTCGTTGCCGCGGGCATGAACCCGATGGATCTCAAGCGCGGCATCGATCTTGCTGTGGCTGCTGTGGTGAAGGACATTCAAGCCAGGGCCAGGAAAGTCAAATCTTCGGACGAGATCGCCCAGGTTGGTACGATCGCCGCCAATGGCGACGCGTCGGTCGGCGCCATGATCGCCAAGGCGATGAACAAGGTCGGCAATGAGGGCGTGATCACCGTCGAAGAAGCCAAGACAGCCGAAACCGAACTCGATGTCGTCGAAGGCATGCAGTTCGACCGTGGCTATCTCTCGCCCTATTTCGTCACCGATGCCGAGAAGATGCGCGCGGAGCTGGAGGACCCTTACGTTCTCATCCATGAGAAGAAGCTCGGCAATTTGCAGGCGTTGCTGCCGATCCTCGAAGCTGTGGTGCAAAGCGGTAAGCCGCTGCTGATCATCTCGGAAGACGTCGAAGGCGAGGCGCTAGCAACGCTGGTCGTCAACAAGCTGCGCGGCGGCCTCAAGGTCGCAGCCGTCAAGGCGCCAGGCTTCGGTGACCGGCGCAAGGCGATGCTGGAAGACATTGCCGTGCTCACCGCCGGCCAGATGATTTCCGAGGATCTCGGCATCAAACTCGAGAACGTCACGATCGACATGCTCGGGCGGGCTAAGCGCGTGCTCATCGAGAAGGATACGACGACGATCATCGACGGCGCCGGCGAGAAAGCCACCATCCAGGCGCGCGTCCAGCAGATCAAGTTGCAGATCGAGGAAACGTCCTCGGATTACGACAAGGAGAAACTCCAGGAACGTCTCGCCAAGCTGGCTGGCGGCGTTGCCGTCATTCGCGTCGGCGGCGCGACCGAGACGGAAGTCAAGGAAAAGAAGGACCGCATCGATGATGCGCTGAACGCCACTCGTGCAGCCGTGGAAGAAGGCATCGTTGCCGGCGGCGGTGTTGCGCTTTTGCGCGCCAAGGCAGCTTTGACTGAGCTTACTGGCGCGAATGCTGACATGACGGCAGGTATTTCGATTGTGCTGAGAGCACTTGAAGCGCCGATCCGCCAGATTGCCGAGAATTCCGGCGTTGAAGGTTCGATCGTCGTCGGCAAGCTCTCCGACAGCAAGGATCACAATCAGGGCTTCGACGCCCAGAACGAAGTCTATGTCGACATGATCAAGGCCGGTATCGTCGACCCCGCCAAGGTCGTTCGGACGGCCCTGCAGGATGCCGGCTCGATTGCCGCGCTCCTGATCACCGCTGAAGCAATGATCGCGGACATTCCGCAGAAGGTTTCGCCCGCTATGGGTGGCGCGGGAGGTATGGGCGGAATGGGCGGAATGGACTACTGAGCGGCGCCTGAAACTATAGCCAGGACGACGGAAGGCCAGCGACGCGGGCACATGCGAGCCGATATCTCGGCGATCATCGGTTCGCTCGACATCGTGTTCGGGGAGATCGATCGATAGGCTCGTCGCTGTCGTATTTGCTGCTAAAAATGGTCTTGGAGACAAGAACATGACCGACACTCTTGCCGAGAAAACATGTACGCCTTGTCGCGGCGGCGTCCCGCCGCTCACGCGTGATGAAGCCCAACGCTTCCAGGCACAGGCTCCTGATTGGGAGCTGGGCGACGATGCCGACCGCATCCAGCGGAGCTTTCGATGCCGCAATTTCCGGGACGCGCTCACCCTTGTTCAGGAGATCGGTGAGCTCGCCGAAACCGAGGGCCATCACCCCGACATCAGCTTCGGCTGGGGTTATGTGACGGTTTCCCTGAGCACCAAGAAGATCAAAGGACTGCACGAGAACGATTTCATCATGGCGAGCAAGATCGATCGGATGCTCGATCGCGCGGGGCGGCCCCTCGACCGCCAACGGTGACACGGCAAATCCATGCCAATCAAGTGAGGTCGTTTATGCCACACATCCGTCGAGGGGCAGCTCGATCTCGACCCTGATCGGATGGTTCATGGCCTTATGGTCCAGCGACGATCGCAGCGAAAATAAGCACCTTTGCGCTTGCCTTGAAGGCATCCTATTCTGGAGGGTAGTATCCGCTCGTGGGCATAGAATGTCGGTACTGCCTTTCTTAAGAATTTACGCGCCGCTCAACGCGGTGCTGGCTGCGACTGGGCTTGTGGGGGTGGCTACGCTCACGACACCGGACCTGTCCGGACGAAGCAGACTGGCTTTGGCTGCCGTGCTCGCGGTCATTTGGGGCGTCTATCTCCTGGAATTGGCCGAGAAACTGCTCAAGCGCCGGGCGGGAGACGTTCGGGACAGGACGCCGGCAATCGCCATTGATGTGCTCGCGGTTTTGGTTCCACTCGCCGCATTTCTGCTCGTCGGCACGCCCGACTGGAGCCTCTACTGTGCTGTCTGGCTGCTGAAACCGCTGCGCGATTCAACTTTCTTCCCGCTGCTGGGCAGAATCCTGACCAACGAAGCGCGCAACCTGATCGGCGTCGCCACCGTCTTCGGCATCGTTCTTTTCGGTTTTGCGCTCGCAGCCTATGTCATCGAGCGCGACGTCCAACCGCAACAGTTCGGCAGCATCCCCCAGGCAATGTGGTGGGCGGTGGTCACGCTGTCCACCACCGGCTATGGCGACGCTATTCCGGAAAGCTTCGCCGGCCGCGTCCTTGCCGGGGCGGTCATGATGAGTGGCATCGGCATCTTCGCGCTCTGGGCTGGCATTCTTGCCACCGGCTTTTATCAAGAAGTCCGTCGCGAGGATTTCGTCCGCAATTGGCAATTGGTCGCCGCCGTGCCGTTGTTTCAGAAGCTCGGCCCGGCCACACTAGTCGAGATCGTGCGCGCATTACGACCTCGCATCGTGCCGGCGGGCGCTGTGATCTGCCGCAATGGCGAGGCCGGTGATCAGATGTTCTTCGTCGTGGAGGGGCGCGTCAGCGTCGCGACGCCGAACCCGGTGGATCTGGGCCCTGGCGCCTTCTTCGGCGAGATGGCGCTGATCACCGGCGAACCGCGCTCGGCGACCGTCAGCGCCACAACGGTGGTCTCACTCCTGTCGCTACACTCGGCGGATTTCCAGATGCTGTGCAGCAGCAGCCCGGAGATCGCGGAAATCATCCGCAAGACCGCGCTCGAGCGGCGCGGCGCGGCGCCTAACGGTTGACCGTATTAGACTAGGTGTTCGTCAGGAGGAGGATGTGATGGCAAGGCTGCCAGCTGCCTGCCGATGGTGGCTGGCTGGAACTACATGCTTTGCCGCTGCCGAACCACCCTCAATACAAATCGCCACGGAATCGTGGAAAAATGCTTTAAAATCAACGCGGGAGGCGTTGCGGCGCTGCATCTCGACCGCACCATTAAATTCGAAAGCGGAATCTCTTGCCCGTTGAATTCGAGCACGGCAGGGAGCGTCCTTGTCGGGGCACGTGCTGTTTGCCTGATTGCGGTCGCGAGTTTGGCTTATGCGAAGTGGGCATCGGCGGGCATGGCCATCTATCGAAAAGCGCACATAACTATTCGCGCACCAGGCGTCCGGTCGCCCACCAGATCACCGATACAACAACGATCGATGCGTAGCCGTCCACGGCATAGTGCCAGCCAGTGAACACCGATCCGTACAGGATCAGGGCTGCAAAGGTCCAACCCAGAACGCCAAGCCAGCGATTGATCGATGACAGCAAATAGGCGTTCAATGCGGCAAAGGCGACATGCATGCTTGGCATGGCCGAGATGCCGCCGCCAAGACTTGCCCGGCCGCTTTGGTAAGCCATCAGGAGATATGCCGCGGGTTCCCGCACCATGTAACTATGGTCCAGCCTGTCCAGGGCCGCATTCAATCCGTGGAAGCGATCCACGCCGACAAAGTGGTGGTAGTAAACCGGTCCGACCGATGCCAGCGCCAGGGCCAAGACCGTTCCGAGGACGGACAACGTCAGCGCTGCTGCGCAGAGATAGCGGATGCGGGCAATCTCGTCCGACCAGAGCGACACGAAAAGGATGGTGCCGAACCACTGGTAAAACCAAATGACTTCATAGCTGTTGAAGACGACGAACGACCAATTGTTGCTGTCGAGCTTATGGACGATCTCCCATGGCGGCATCCCGTGCAGCCATTCATCAGCATCGGCCAACCAGTTGTCGGCATAGTATGGGACGACGGACGGGATGGCGATCTTGTAGGTAGAGAACGCGGTCAAGCTGGCAAAGAAGAACAACAGCACCAGCAGACAACCGCGCCAGCGCCCTTGAACCAAATCCAGTGCGTAGCGAACCGGTTGCCGCCGGCCATGGATTAGCGCGGTACAGCAGACGCCCCCGATAAACAACACCGGAATGCCAACAAGAAACTTGTGAGAATAGATTAAAGCTGACGTATAGAATACTTCTGGATATAGTGCAGATGCGCCTAAAACGTATGTCGCCATGAACAAGGAGAGGCGCAATTGCCATATGGCGGAGGGCCTGTAGCGAGAGGCTTCCGTGGTTAGGGCCAAACCAATTTACCCGTTCTTAACGTTTCGCCGGAGAGACACATACACCGATAAGGTAAAAACCTTGCCGCCAGGTTTACTTTTCCCCGGTGGTCGACATTTGCCGGCTGGCCCGCATGCGGTGGATTGATTCCCTGAGCAATCTTGCATCCGCATTGCTGTCCATGCCCCCGCGTCAAGGAATTGCCCCAGAGCCTCGAGCCGGCCGGTTGCTTAAACACGGGCCCGCCACGCCTTCGGTTGACATATCATAAGTTTTAGCTTATCATAAGTTATGGTTTATGATTACGCAGGAATGGTGGCCTTGGCCGATCCGACGCGCCGCAAGGTGTTCGAGCTCATCGCCGATCGGCCACGCTCGGTCATCGATCTGACGCGAGTGCTTCCGGTCTCGCAGCCGGCGGTATCGCAGCACCTCAAGGTTTTGAAGGAAGCCCGGCTGGTCCGCGCAGAGCCGAAGGGTGCCAGCAACATCTATCATCTCGACCCGCATGGGCTCGGCGAGATGCGTGCCTGGCTCGACCGCATGTGGGGCGATGCGCTCGACGCCTTCAAACGGGAAGTCGACAACAGCAAGGAGAAGAGGAAATGACGACCATGATCAAGCTCGCGCCGGTCAGGAAGTCGGTGACGGTGGAGGTGCCGCTCGACAAGGCATTCGATGTGTTCACCACAGGATTCGGGCGCTGGTGGCCGGCTTCGCACTCGATCGGCAAATCCGCCCTGACGACCGCGGTGATCGAACCGAAAGCCGGCGGCCGCTGGTACGAGATCGGCGAGGATGGGTCACAATGCGATTGGGGCGAGGTTCTCGCCTGGGATCCGCCGTCCAGGCTGACGCTCGCCTGGCGCATTGGAGCCGGCTGGCGCTACGATCCGGCATTGCTGACCGAAGTCGAGATCCGCTTTGTCGCGCTCGGCGAGAACGCGACGCGTGTGGAACTCGAGCACAGGCTTCTGGAGAACATGGGCGAAACCGCAGAGGCGATGCGCGAGGCCTTCGAATCCGAGGGTGGCTGGAGCGGTCTCCTGGACCGCTATGCGGCTGAGGCCAAGCGCCACGCCGCCTGATCGGGAAGCCTTCCAGTCCAATACCAGCGAGGCCCTCGCACTGTCGGCCTCGCCGTTTTTGAATCAGTGTCGATCTGCCCATCTGGTTGACCGGGGGGGATACGCTGCCCTTTACCTGCCGCCGCGAAGGTTTGCAGCGCCGCAGGTTTGTAGAACGTCCTCTCCTCCTACCATCCGGTATGCGCCGCGTCGTTTGGACGCGCGAACGGCGCTGTAGCAATTTGTCGTTGTGCATGGTCCTTTCGCAAAATCGATTCCGATTGTCAGGGTCATGCGTTAGACCTGACAGGCACCTTATCCGGAAATCCGATGGCGGGAGGCGCTGGTGGAAGGCCAGGACGAACAGATGACCGGCGCCAGGGCAGCCGAGGAGCGCCGCGCCGACATCTATGACGAGGACGGCGTCATCCTGTCGTCGTTCCTCGCCCAGATCGGTGCCGCGATCGCCGATCGCGATACGCTGACGCTGAAGCGTGAAGTCGACGATCTGCACCAGTCGGAACTCGGCCACCTGCTCGAGGCCCTGCACCCGGAACAGCGACGCGCGCTGGTCGAATTGCTGGGCAAGGATTTCGATTTTTCCGCGCTGACCGAGGTTGACGAGGCGATCCGCCGCGACATCGTCGACAGTCTGCCCAATGCGCAGATCGCCCAGGCGGTGCAGGATCTCGATTCCGACGACGCGGTCTACATTCTCGAAGACCTCGACCAGGAGGACCAGGACGAGATCCTGTCGCAGCTGCCGTTCACCGAGCGGATCAGGCTGCGGCGTTCGCTTGACTATCCCGAAGAGACCGCCGGCCGCCGCATGCAGACGGAGTTCGTCGCGGTGCCGCCGTTCTGGACGATCGGCCAGACCATCGACTACATGCGCGAGGACAACAATCTTCCCGACCGTTTCAGCCAGATCTTCGTCATCGATCCGAGCTTCAAGCTGCTCGGCGCCATCGACCTCGACCAGATCCTGCGTACCAAGCGCTCGGTCAAGGTCGAAGAGGTCATGCATGAGACCAGGCATGCCATCCCGGCCACCATGGACCAGGAGGAGGCGGCACGCGAATTCGAACAATACGATCTTCTGTCTGCCGCCGTCGTCGACGAGAACGAGCGGCTGGTCGGCGTGCTGACCATCGACGACGTCGTCGACGTCATCCAGCAGGAGGCCGAGGAAGATCTGCTGCGCATGGGCGGCGTCGGCGACGAAGAACTCTCGGACAGCATCTTTTCGACCTCGCGCTCGCGCGTGCCCTGGCTGCTGGTCAATCTTTTGACGGCTTTCCTGGCGGCCTCGGTGATCGGCCTGTTCGACCGCACCATCGAGCATATCGTGGCGCTGGCGGTGCTGATGCCGATCGTCGCCGGCATGGGCGGCAATGCCGGCTCGCAGACCATGACGGTCACGGTGCGGGCGCTGGCGACCAGGGACCTCGACATCTACAATGCCGGCCGCATCATCCGCCGCGAAATCGGGGTGGGCTTCATCAACGGCATCATCTTTGCCATCCTGATCGGCCTCGTCGCTGCTGCCTGGTTCCACGATCGCAATCTCGGCGGCATCATTGCGGCCGCGATGATCATCAATATGTTCGTGGCGGCTCTGGCGGGCATCCTTATCCCGCTGCTGCTCGACCGCTTCAAGATCGATCCGGCTGTGGCTTCGGCGGTTTTCGTCACCACGGTCACCGATGTCGTCGGTTTCTTTGCCTTTCTCGGGCTCGCCACATGGTGGTTCGGCGTGCGCTGAACGTCACCTCAATTGACTTTTACGTAAATGCCATGCGAGGCTTTGAAGGTGCCTTGTCCGCCGATTCTGGTACGCGCCTGGGCGCCGGCGGCGCCGGCCAGTTGGAACTCGCGGCGTGGCCGGGGCATTGGAGTGACGATGCGGGAATATTATTCAATCACGGAGCTGACCCGCGAATTCGACGTGTCGACGCGGACGTTGCGCTTCTATGAGGACGAAGGGCTGGTGCAGCCAGTAAGACGCGGCCGCACTCGGCTGTTTCGTCCGTCGGACCGGCATCTCATCCGCCAGATCATGCGCGGCAAGAGGCTCGGCTTCTCGATCAACGAGATCCGCGAAATCATCCAGATGTACAGGGAGCCGCCCGGCGAGGTCGGCCAACTCAAATTGATGATCAAGCGCATCGAGGAAAAGCGCGAGGATTTGCGCCAGAAACGCCGCGACCTCGAAGAGACGCTGGCCGAGCTCGATCAGGCAGAGGAATCCTGCGTCGAGCGGCTGGTGGAACTCGGCGTCACCACATGAGCGTGGCGTCAGCGCCGGCTCAAATCCAGCGCCGCACCCTTTTGGCGTAGTCCCGGTATTTCTTGCCGAATTTGGCCGTCAGCACCTTCTCCTCGCTCTCGATCGTCAGCTTCTGCGTCAGGAACGCCGCGATGACCGCCAGCGGCAGGAACCAGGCGATCCCAGTGACAAAGGCGAGGCTGACCAGCAGCAGCGTGTTGGCGAGGTAGATCGGGTTGCGGCTGACGGCGAAGGGTCCGGTAGTCACCAGATGGTCAGGCACGCCGTTCGGGTTGAGCGTCGTCTTGGCGCGGATCATGGTGCGGATTGCCGTGAACCAGAGCGCGGCAACCGCCACCAACCCCACAAGGCCGGCGGCGAACAGGATGTCGCCGAGAAGATCGCCGATCCACGGTAGCGGATAGAACAGCCCTAGCGCGACGCTGACGATGATGGCGGCGATATAGATCAGCGGCGGCCATGGGATGTGCCCCAGCCTCGGCTGCCCAGGATTTTGCTGCACGGGTTTCGGGTGACTGTCGCTCATTATTGTCCTCCCTCGATTAGCGCGTTCCCGGTTCCGCCGCCTCGGTTTGGGCGGTGCAGGTGCCGGCGAGCTCGCCAATATGCGCCTTCCACTCCGGGGACTGGTCGTTGCTGTAGAGCCGGTCAAGCGAGGCTTCGCCCTGGAGAGTGTCCAGCATGCAGGCACAATAGCTGGAGCAGAACTCGGTGTCGCGTGCCTGCTCGCAGGATATCTGGCAGGATTTCAGAAAACTCACCTCCCTGGTTTCGGCCTGCGCCGGCATGAATTGCGAAAACAGCCAGACCGAGCCGATCAGCACCGGCTGATGGATCAGATAGAAGGCAAGGCTGTGCCGGCCGATGAAGACCAGCGGATTTGCCCAGCGGCCGGGCGCCAAGGCCGACAGCCGCGTCAGCGCGCCGGAGGTGGCGGCGAGCTTGGTAACCGCGATGCCGGCAAGTACGGCGCCGAACCAGGGCAGCAGCGGAACGTAGTCGTTGGAGCGCGGGTTGGTCGCCGACAGGCCGACCCACCACAAAGCCGGATGATCGAAAAGCTCGGATCGCAGGTAGAAAGGCGCAGCGATAACGAGGGCCGCCACGGCAAGCGTCAGCAGCGCCGGGAGGCGCAGGAACGCCAGGCCGAGCAGGCTGGCGAGCGCGATCTCGTGCAATATGCCGAAGAAGATGAAGCCGTCGGGCGTGGCGATGCGGGTGACCAGCGATATTGCGAGCGCTGCCCCGGCAACCATGGCGAAGCGCTTCCAGAAGCCGGTCCAGCGGATTTTCTTGCCATGGGCGAGATAGAGGCTGATGCCGACCAGGAACAGGAAGCTCGAGGCGATGCAGCGCGCGTAGATTTTCCACCAGCCGAAGGCGGTGAGGCCGGGATCGGTGTAGCCGAAGAATTCGAGGTCCCAGGTGAAATGATAGCTCGCCATGGCAAGCAAAGCGATGCCGCGTGCAATGTCGATAGCGGCGATGCGCTTCGACTTCGGTTGATCCTGAACGGCTGCGGTCGGCGTGTCGATGCTCATGGTCTCGCTGTCTTGGTTCAGCCCCGGCAAGACGACTATCACGGTTGCCACCGTCAAAAGAAGCAGGGCCTTGCGTCGCGTTGGTACCGGTCGGCATCAGAGCTGCTTTAGGCCAAAGCCGGAAAGCCTTTGGCCGGCGTGCTGGCGTTTTTCGGACTGGGCGCGGTTTTCGCGACACTCGGCCTGCTGGCGGCGGCCTGAGGCTTCGTCACCTGGCGCTATCTGCCCAAATCGCTTTGATGTTCGAGCGCCGCATGGCGCTCGCGCACCCAGTTGTGGAAGCGGTGCAAGTCGTATTCCTCGGGCATCAGTACGCCGGCCTTGTGGCGCATCGAGCGCAGGCCCATCTGGTTGACCTCGCAGATATCAGCATCCTCCTCCAGCACCTGGGTACCGAAGGCGACGATGTTGTCGATATCCGCGGCCGGATCGGCGAGCGCTTCGGGCGAAAAAAGCCATTCGGCGGTAAGTTCGGTCTGCTCCGGCCCAAGCGGCACCAGCCGCACGGTCCTGACATAGTCGACATGGCCGACGACGAACATCGACGGCATGCTGGTGGCATAGGTCTGCCCGGCGGCACGCTCGCCCGGCGTCAGGCCGGAAAAGACCGAGCCGTGGACGCGCCCGTCGCGCGACCAAGTTTCGGCCCCGGCCCGCAAGCCGCCGGCAAATTCCGGCGCGTCATTGTCGGCGTGGCGCGCCCATTCGGGGTCGTCGTGCCGGCCCATCAGGCCGCGGCCATAGATCGGCACCAGCCGCGACAGGTCCTTGTGGACGCCGGGGCAGTGCAGGCACTCGTTGAAATTTTCCCAAAATACCTTCCAGTTGCAGTTTATCACCTTGCGCAGCACATGGCCGCTCAGCAGCGTTTCCAACGGCCAGTTGGCGAGGCTGCCGGATGCCGGATCGAAGGATGTTTCAGCCGAGCCGGCAGCGTCTTCCGCCAGATTGACGAAGACAAAACCGCGCCACACCGAAAGCGCGACCCGGTAGAGCGGATGATCGGCCTTGTCGAAGCCGTCCGGCAGCGATTTCGACGGCACGCGCACCAGATCGCCGTGCAGCGAATAGGACCAGGCATGGTATGGGCAGGTGATGAACCGCGCCTTCAGCCGTCCTTCGCTCTGCTGGCAAAGCTGCGAGCCGCGATGCCGGCAGGTGTTGTGGAAGGCGCGCAACTCGCCGGTCTCGTCGCGCAGCACGACGACCTCCTGCGTGCCTATGCGGAACGTCCTGAAAGCCAGCGGCTGGGCAAGGTCGGCCTCGCGGCAGACGAGCAGCCAGTTGCGATACCAGATGGCCTCGAGATCGCGCTGATAGGCCGCGATGTCCCAATAGGCTGATGACGGCAGCGTCGGCTCGGCCCGCGTCAGGCCGTTGTAGGGACCGCGCTCATTCGGGCTGGGTTGCATGCCGGCTTCCTCCCCATCCGCCAGCCGACACCCGGCTGCGAAAATTGTCAATCGCGGCGCCGGCCGACCGGGCTTGGCGAGGCGGCGCATTCGCCACACGATCCGGCGGAATTTGGTTTGCCGGGCGCGGCGATTCTGCCTATAGTCGCTGATGTCGTCGGTTCCGTTTGGAACCAAGAGGGAATGCGGTGAGGGCAAGTTGTTTGCCCAATGCCGTGGCTGCCCCCGCAACTGTGTGCGGTAGTCCTCTCCATATGCCACTGAAGGTTCGCCTTCGGGAAGGTGGGGAAGGGCGCTGATCCGCGAGCCAGGAGACCTGCCGGCGACAGGAAACTGACTTCTATGCCCTCGGGTGGAGGGCGAAAGGACAAGACATGAATACCGCTTCCGTTTCGCTCGGCGCTTCCGCCTCCTCGCAGTCGCGTCTCATGCAGCTGGCGCTTGCTGCATTCCTCGGCATTTTCGTCATGGGCTTTGTCGGCTTCTCGCATATCGATGCGGTCCACAATGCCGCGCACGACTATCGCCATTCGATGGGCTTTCCCTGCCACTAACAAGGGGCTGACATCATGACACTGTTTCGCAACGTCGTGTTCATCGCGGCGATCGCAGGGCTTGTGGCCGGCGTGGCTCTCGCCTGCATGCAAGCCTATGCCACGGTGCCGCTCATCCTAAAGGCGGAAGTCTACGAACAGGCCGGCGGCGGCCATGACCATGCCGCGGCACCTGCGACACCGGCTGAAAACGCCGCGGGCATGACGGCTATGAGCAGCGCCGCGCCGGCACCGGCTGAAGCAATGGCTCCGGCGGAAGACGAAGGCTGGGCGCCGGCGGACGGTTTCGAACGCTTCGGCTTCAGCGTCGTTGCCAATATCGTCACCGGCATCGGCTTTGCGCTGGTCCT
The DNA here is from genome assembly GCF_040320505.1 of Mesorhizobium sp. M0678. Lineage (NCBI taxonomy): Bacteria > Pseudomonadati > Pseudomonadota > Alphaproteobacteria > Hyphomicrobiales > Phyllobacteriaceae > Mesorhizobium > Mesorhizobium sp. M0678. The sequence goes on from NZ_JAMYPT010000030.1 coordinate 38,671, forward strand.
GGTTGCGGTTTCGGAATTCGCCGGCGGCATCGGCAATTGGCGCCAGGGCCTGTTCTGGGGGCTGGCCGGCTTTGCCGCATTCACGCTGGCGCCGGGCCTCGGCCTGCCGCCGGAACTGCCGGCGATGCCGGCGGCCGACCTTGTCCAACGCCAGTTATGGTGGTGGGCAACAGTGGTGGCGACAGCGGCCGGTCTCGGCCTTATCGTCTTCCGCAGATCGCTGCCGCTGGTGGCTCTTGCCGTGGCGTTGATCGTTGCGCCGCATATCGTCGGCGCGCCGCAGCCCGATAGCTTCGAGACGGCGATCCCGGAAGGCCTGCACCACCAGTTCGTGGTGGCGGTGACGCTGACCAATCTGGTGTTCTGGCTGGTGCTCGGCGCGGTCGTCGGCGTGGTGCGCGGACGCTTCACCGGCACGGCGACCAGCCTGCGCGACAGCTTTGCCTGACCGCGCTGCCGGGGCACTGACCCTGGTCATCGGCGGTGGGGGCGCCGCCAAGAGCGCGCATGCCGAGAGCCTGGTGACGGTCGGCCCGCTGCCTTGGAGCTATATCGCCACGGCGCAAGCCTATGACGACGAGATGCGCCAGCGCATCGCGCTGCACCGCTCGCGCCGGGGCGCCGGCTGGACGACCATCGATGCGCCGCTCGACCTTGCCGGCGCGATCGGAGCGCTGCCTGACGGCCAGCCGGTGCTGATCGACTGCCTGACGCTGTGGCTGACCAACCATATGCTGGCCGACCATGATGTCGAGGCCGAATGCCGGAGGCTGGCCGATGTGCTGTCGCGGCCGCGTGGGCCGTGGTTCGTGGTGTCCAACGAGGTCGGCCAGGGCATCGTGCCGGACAATGCGCTGGCAAGACGGTTTCGCGACGCCGCCGGCCGGCTGAACCAGGACGTCGCGGCTGTTGCCGGCACCGTGCTTTTGATGGTGGCGGGGCTGCCGCTCAAGGTGAAATGACATGGCTGATACTATCGATCCCAAGGACGAGGAACGCCACCGCGCCAAGATGGCCAAGCGCAAGGCGGTGCAGGACGCCGAGGTCGCGGCCAAGACGGTCGAGAAGGGGCTGCTGATCGTCAACACCGGACCGGGCAAGGGCAAGACCACGGCCGCCTTTGGGCTGGCGCTCAGGATGCTCGGCTATGGCAAGCGCGTCGGCGTCGTTCAGTTCATCAAGGGCAAATGGCACACCGGCGAGAAAGATGCCTTTGCCGCCTTCGGCGACCGTGTCGTCTGGCACGCCATGGGCGAGGGCTTTACCTGGGAGACACAGGACCTGAAGCGCGACATCGCGGCGGCCGAGGCTGCCTGGGCGAAAGCGCTGGAGCTGATGGCCGAGCCGTCGATCAGCCTCGTGGTGCTCGACGAGCTGAACATCGCGCTGCGCTACGACTATCTCGATCTCGAAAAGGTGGTCGCGGCGCTGAAGGCGCGTCGCGAAGGCCTGCATGTCGTCGTCACCGGCCGCAACGCCAAACCGGTATTGGTCGAGGCGGCCGATCTGGTCACCGAGATGGGCGTGACCAAGCACCACTTCTCCGCCGGCGTGAAGGCGCAGCAGGGGATCGAGTTCTGAGGGGTGTTGCTGGCGCCTCTTCTTCCTTCTCCCCTTGGGAGACCTTTGCACAGAAGCCGATCGGTGATTCTGTGATGATGGTCGAAGCAGGGAGATTCGGGATGGCGGATCGTGTTCTGGGTCAGTTGAGTCTGGCGGAC